>NZ_JBIRGD010000026.1:0-141112 GCF_044327805.1 Streptomyces sp. NPDC018019
CAGCCGAGCTCGAAGACCGACTGCACCGGCCGTACCAGAGCCACCACGCGATGCATGGCAGGAAAGTACCCCATGGCGTCATCACAGTCTCTGTCCGCCGCGGCCCGCGCACGGCACTGTTGCAGACATGCACCCTGAAATCCTCGCGCAGGAGGGTTACACCTCCGTCTCTGTCGACGAATCCCCGGCCCGTGAGCTGTTCCCCGGGATCCGGCTGCGCCCCTTGTGGCGGGGGCCGGCCGGCGCGCACGCCAACGTGCTGGAGATGGAGGCGGGTAGCTCCTGGCCGCACCGCGATGTCCACGAGCCGGGCCCGGAGGAGGTCTACGTGGTCGCCGGCACCTTCAACGACGGAGCACGCGACTACCCAGCCGGCACATTCCTGCACGCCCCGGCCGGGTCGTGGCACGTACCCTCGACCGCCACCGGCTGCACGCTGTTCCTCTTCTACCCAGAGGGCTAGTTCTAGTGGCGTTTCCGCCGACGCGGTCTGCTCGACCCTTCAGAACCTGCTTGTAAGCCCCCTGGTTTGAGGGGTGGTTGGGGTGCGGGTCGGGTTTGGTTCCGGTTCGGTCGGTAGTGGCCGAGGAGGGGTCGTTTGCGGGTGACTTGGCGTGTCCGTTTGGTGGTTTTCCGGTCGTCTGTGGTGATCAGTGCTGGTAGGTGCGGACTCTGCGGGTAGTGGCGGGACGGAGTCCGTTTCGCTGGCGGTGTGCCGCGAACTCGTGTCCTGCTGGTGGGTGGTGATCCGCCGTGCCTGAGTCGCCTGTCGGGAGTGTTGCCGCGAGCCGGTACCACGAGTCAGTGGCCCGATCGCTCGGCCACGTGGAAGCCGTTTCTTCAGGCCAGTGGGCTGTGGGCGACGCGGCGCTGGGGATCGAGCCGGTCCGCTCGCATGGCGGGCATCTTCGGGTGAGCGAGGACGGCCAGCGGGTAGAGGAGTCACTGCGGATCTTCGCTGAAGATGTGGGGCTGTCGCTGTCGACGGTGAAGGCCTACCGGTGGGTGGCTTCCCGGTGGCCGGCCGAGCGGCGGGCGGCCCAGGTGGCATGGGAGGTCCACAAGATCTTGCTCTCGGCCGATGTGTGTGAGGCACGTTAGGCGAGTGGCTCGGCTACGAGGCGGTGGCCGTGTGATGCCGCACAACGTCGAGGAGACGGATGACGGCCTGGAGGCCGACATCGCCGAGTTCGCCCGGCACAATCGCGGCGGCGGCTGGGCCCTGGCCCTGCTGGTCGTTGAGCACCTCCCCGCCGACGGCGAGCGCCTGACTGGTGCGGGTGCCCGGAGACATCCGGGCACCCGCACCAGTCAATGCCGTGCCCTGTGGGCATTGACCGCCCTCACAGGCAGACAGTCACATCGATGTACTCGGAGTCGCCTACCGCCTCCAGGTGCACCCGGTGATCCTGGGTGAGCTGTGCCTCGTTTTGGTGTTCCAGAATCCTGGGGAAGGAGTGCACCTTGATCGTATAGGTGCCGGTAGTGTCGCCCAGGCCCAGGACTTCCGCGTGGTTGAGTACATGGAGTTGGGCGAACGCCGTGAAGGCGTCCATACCGGCGGGCAGGAGCGTCCACAGGTGTCGGAACTCGGGCTTGTTCAGGACGTCGGTCACCGCCTTGGCCCCGCCATTGAATTGAATCATGGTGTCGTTCTTGACGAGAACGGCATCATTGAAGTCCGGAAACGCGCCCGCGCAGGACTGGAAGTACGCCTTGAACTCCTCGAACCCCGGGTAGGTGGCGTCGCTCAGCTTGCGGACGATCGCACTCATATCGCATCTCCTCGAAAGTGTCCGACGGTGTCAATCAGCAGGGCAAGCCAAGCAGTCACGAGAGGCCAAGCACCAGCGGGCACTGCTTGATTCACCCCACCGGGTCTCAAACACGAACCGGATTCCGGCACCGCGTTCACCTCAACCGGCGCGGGCACCAGCATGACCACTTCTGCACTCACCTGCCCGAACCTGCACGGCGCTGATCTGCCACCACGAGCCCCCCAATCGCACCCGCAGAGCCCAACCCTAAGTTCAAAAGCAGCTTGTCACGTCCAACCGACTGATAGGAGCACCGTCTGCGGAGCAACCCGGTGAACCTTCGCCACAGCACCTAGCTGTTGTGCCGGTGAGTCAGTCCCCTCGGCCGGAGGCGCCGAGCAGGCTCTCCAGCACGACCACGAGCCGAGGCACCGCCACTCCAGTCAGTTGGAGGGGCGCGCATGTGCTGTAGGACAGCACCACTTGTCCGCAGGCCGGGCCAGGCGCCATGCCCGTGAGCAGGACGTGATCGAAGGGGAGCCACTCAGTTCCGTGCGGCGTCGGCCGCAGGCGGAAGCCCTGTGAGGTCAGCACGACGCGAGCGGTGGTGTGGTCGCGCCACCGTTCTTGAGCGTCGGTCTCCGCGTCCCGGCGACGGCGGGCTTCCAACTTCCGGTTGTCCACCCACCGGCGACCGAACGTCGGATGGTCTTCGAAGTAGCCAACCCGGCCCTGCGGGTAGGCCACCTCCGTTCCATAGAAGCGAGCCGTTCCGCACATAACGTCCGCATGGACGTCCTCGCCTGGGTCCAGCAACAGGCCGGGGGCCTGCACCGACGGCATGCAGGCACCGGAGCGAAGAGCAGCCGCCAATTCGTCAGCCGCCCGCTGCCCTGCGACGAGAGCCTCCTCGCCGGTCTCGCGGCGCTTACGCCACCTCATAAGCCAGTGGTCCTTTTCCGTCCTGAGTATCTGTTCGCGCGTCTTCCGTACGGAGGCACACGGCCCTTCACTCTCGCTCAACACCTACGCAGGGCCGCCGTGCCGGGGCACCCCGGCACGGCGGCCCTGCGCGCGTCATCGCTCCACCCTGATCACCACAGGGCGGAGACCGCAGCCTCCTGAGCGGAGTGCTTCTCGTCCGGCTTGGTCCGAAGGATGGTCAGCAGCTCTCCGATACGCTCGTTGCTGATCGGCTGGTGGTCCCGGACCGCGCTGGCGACCACGGTGCGGCTGATTCGCCCGGCCTTCTCAACGGCTTCGCGGGCGATAGGGAGCAGCTCCTCCAGCTCCTCGTCGACGGCCTCTCGGTTTGCCGGTCCGCTTCGGTCCGGGGCCTGCTCTCCCAGCCCACCCGCCGCCGGCATGTCCTGCCTTTCGGGCGCTGTGATGTCTGCCGAGTCGTCCGTTGACGCATCACGACCGTCCGCGGCGGGGCCTTCGATCGGCGAGAGCGGACCGCCGTGCATGTCGCCAGTTCCCATCGGGTGGAACCCGGCCGCCGAGGAACTCGCCGCTGCGCTCGCAGAACGTTCCTGCGAGGGCGCGTCGGAGGCTTCGGCTGCCCGGTCCGGTGCGTCCGCCGCTGGTCCGTCTTCGGCCACAAGTGGCCGGTCCGCCGCCCCTGCCGACATGCCGGTGGGGTCCGGCGACGAGGCCCCGACGCGTTCTGCAGCATCCTTTTGGAGGTCAGTCGGGGCACCGTCCGGGACCGGTCCGGAAGCGTCCGGGACACGGTCCCGGACGGGAGACTCAACGGTCCGCGTCATCAGAATGAACAGGTGGACTGCCCCGGCCAGGGCGAGCGGCGCCAGGGTGGACAGGACGCCCACGACCGAGTCTCCGAGGCGCAACGCGGACGGGCCGGACCGCGGACCGTGGTTCAGTGTGATCGCGTGAAGGGCGTTGGCCCAGAGGCTGGCGCCGGTGGCCGCAGAAAACAAAATCCATGCATACAGACGAGCACCGAAGTCGCGATGGCGGAGCAGGACCAGGGCGCGCACACCGTAGGCAATGAAGCCGTCCACGAAGACAGGGAAGAGGTAAGACAGCTGTTCTCTGGCGTGGATCGCGACTGCCACTTGTCGCAGCGCATCGTAGGAGAAGGCGAACCCGGCAGCGCCCAGGAGACAGATCGCGGCAGCATCCCAGGCGGTCATGTGGCCGAACCGTTTGTGCGCCCGGGGGCTTTCGGCGGTGGTCGCCGAGGCGGCTATGTGTGTCTCGGTCACCCGAACACGCCCCCCTCGTGATTCCCGTTGTGCGGGGCGATCGACGGCCACAAGCGGGTCCGCGAAAGCAGCAGGCCCAGCTGCCCGAGCGACGTCACTGCTTCCGCGCGCTGGCTGGTGCACGACAGGCAGGCCGTATGCAGCGTCAGCGTCTCGTCCTCCTCCTCACCACGGTGGTAATGCAGCGCAAACCGCTGCTCCGCGGCGGCGCCCAGAGACGCGATGGCCTGGAGCTGGGTGTCACTGGGGAGGACGCCGACCGGTTCCCACGGCAGGCTCGTGGCGTCCTCGCCGAGCACCTGTCGGGAGTACGCCGAGGCAGCCTTGACGCACCAGTTCTCCCAAGAACGACAGGCATGCTCCCGTGCTTGCTGGCGCCTGTGTTCCTCCACCGACAGCCGCCTGGCCGCAGCGAACGTGATCGGGTGAAGCATCAGGAGGGTCCTTCCGAAGAACACAGGCCGAGGTCGAAGAAGCGACGCGCCGGCATGGGATTGGCGAGCTGGAGAAGGAAGTCGGCGTGGCAGGGAGCGTCCAGCGGGCAGGTACACACCAGGTCCCGGCCGTGCAGCGTGCGGGCGAACGTTCGTGCGTAGCACCGGCCGATCGGCCCCGCGAAGATCGCTTCGTACAGGTCGACGGCTTCCTGAGCGGTCATGGGACCGCCGGAGGCCGGGCTCGGATCGCCGACGCGGAACGGGTTCCCGTACAGCCCCCGGCCGACGAAAACGGCTCGGCCCGGAGCGGGGGACCGCCTGACGGACACGCCGCAGTAGCGGGCCGGCATCACGCCACCCCCGCTCGGCGGAGGTCTTCGCCCACCATGGGGACCACGGTCACCATCTGGGCGAGTCGGCTGGCGATCCGGTCCCCGACGAAGTCGGTCAGGTCGGGGCCGTTGTCGTCCCGGGCCGGCAGGTTGGACGTGAGGACCGTCGGAAGGCAGTGGTTGTACCGGTAGTTGATCAGCCTGTACGTGATCTCCTCTACCCATTCGGACGTCTTGGCCGTCCCGAAGTCGTCCACGAGCAGGAGACGGACCCTCGACAGCCGATCCAGTTGCCTCTCTGAGCTGCCGACGACCTCAGAAGGCCGCAGGCTTCCGTACATGTCCGCGCTGTTCGTACCGATCAGCTCGTACGTGGCCGGGCCGGACGCCGCGACGCGCTTCAGCGCTCCATACGCCTGGTGTGTCTTCCCGGTGCCCGTCGGACCGGTCAGCAAGAGGGCACCGGCCGTCGACGGGTCCTCGATCACACGGTCCGCCCACGCCGTTACCGCCGGGACAGTGGCCTCAGCACGCCGGAAGCGGGGCGGGGTGGCAGTCTCCCAGCGCTTCAGCGCGGCCTCCGCACGAGCGCGCCGGTGCCAGTGGGCGTCCCCAGGGCCTTCGGGCGCATCCGAGGGCATCTCTGAGTCGGGCACCAGTCGCACCTTTCGCCTTTCGATGATCTGTTCTAGCCGGGCTACGGCGCCGGTACCGGCTACGCGTTGTGGTGCAGGCACGATCAGAATCCGTTCTCGTACGCGGCGGGCTGGGACGGATTGCGGTACGGCTGCCACCCGGCCGCGCGACGAAGCGGCACGACTTTGCCCGCCGAAGCGGAGGGAGCCTGCGAGGGCAGATCAGCCCAGATGCGCAGCAGGTAGCGGGCGGACTGAGGCGGACGATTCGCGTCCCAGCGGCGCGCGATGATCTCGACCAGCGTGGGAACCCCCCACCGGGCCACGAGAGCTGTTACCCGGGCCCACTCCGCCTCTGAGAGGCGCCAGCCCACGATCATGCCGCTGCGTTCCAGGGCAGCTACGAGTTCCCGTGCGGACTCCGGTACGTCGACTTCGCCCTTCGGCGGCACAGGGCCAGGCTTGGGAGCTTGCTGGCTTTTGGTGGTGGTAATACTCCCGTAGGGAGTATTACCACCATGCGCGTGCGAGGAAGAAACTTCCATTTTGGGTGACTCAGAGTTCCTGCTCTCAGCCTCAGAGTTCCCACTTTGGGAATGATCTTCAGGGAATTTTGTTCCCTCTTCGCTCACGGGCTGCATCAGAGTTCCGTTTTCCGTGGTGCCGGAGCCGGCCGCTTGGGAGGTGCCAGGGCCAAGCAGGGAGATCGAGTAGCTGTTGGGGTTGTCTACGCCGCCGCCCCGCTCGTACGAGATTTCTCCCAACGCCGCGAGGTCCGCCAGGCACTTGCTGATGGCTCGCGGGGTCAGCCGGGTCAGCTCAGCGATCCTCCGTACGGGCAGCCTCGCCTGCCCGGAGTCGTCCGCCATGTACGCCAGAGCGAGCAAGACCAGGCGTGCGCCATTGCGGGATCGAGAGTTCTGCCAAACCTTGTCGGATACCGTCATTGCCATCAGCCGCCCAATCTCGCTACGAAGCGGCTGTCCTTCAAGCCGAAGGTTTGGTCATCTTCCGGAACGAACCCGAGCTGTGTAGGTTCGGGTGCCAGGTATAGCGACGTGGTTTCTACATGGAAGTCATGGGGGTCGCGCCAGTCAGCAGAGGGAAAATTTGTACGTACAAGTCGAGATACTTCCCGACCGGTTGCGCGGTCGGTGAGGAGTGCATAGAAGTCGCATCCATATAGACGCGTAATCGTTTCTGCTGCCCTGTAAGCGGGGGTGATGCGTATAAGTGCTGCGGAGGGGGCCAACGAAAGAATGCGGTCACGCAGAGGTGTGCGTGGTGGGTTGGCCGGGGTGTTCTTTTGCATGGTTCGGCCCTGGAGGTATGGCGGCAAGAAGCCGTAGCGGCGCGGTGCTTTTAAGCGGCGATGGAGTGAGGGCCATCTGTCATCCTCGGAGGAGCCTGCCGCTTACGCTCGTCCCGTATGAGCTGCATCAGGTAGGAGTATTTGATTCCCATGGCGCGGGCAGCGTGCTTACGGCTGAGCTGTGGGTTGTTCGACAGTGCCGTGACGATTTCGCGCTCCTCTGCGGGGGATAGGGCCGCAGTGTTCCCGCGCAGAGCCGCTGAAATCTTTTCGGCGTCAACGCGGTTGTTCCACGCGTGATGAATGTCTGTTCGTTCCGAGGCCAAAAGCCCTGCCCGGATTCCGTATTCGGAACCCAGTTCCAGCGCTTCGAGTAGGCAACGTGCAGCTACAGGAGTTGGGCAGTGAGCGCAAAGTAGCAAGGGGCGGATCAGTTCGCCTTTTCGTGCCCCGCGGACAACGTCCGGGCTCTTACCAGGGGCGTCACCCTGCGGGAAGAACTGCTCGGGCTCCTCGCTGGCACAAGCCGCCTGTTCGGCCCATTCCTTGCTGTGCGTATGATCCGCAGCATCGAGCAGGGGAGACCACTGCCCGTTGCGTGCCGCGTCCACGATGACGTCTATCTCAGTGAGCATCGTGTATCTGCCGCCGCTCACCTGTGGTTTTCGATTCCTGCACGTGGCCGACGTAACGCGCATACACCAAATACTCGCCGTCGACGGTGCGGGAGGCGGCTTCGAAGGACCCTGCCGGACGGAAAGCGGCAAGTAGCCCCCGATTTATCTGGTAAGCGGCCGTAGCCGCACGCGCGCGCTTCTCACGTTTCTGTACCCGGGCCCATTGGCCGGGCCGGGCCTTGAGCATTTCCGCTGCGGCAGTGAATCGCATGGCCGGTGCGTTGGTTCTGCGACGAGGCTGGGGGAGTGATTGGAACTCAATGGCGTTGACCATTGGTAATGTCTCCTGGCGATCGAGTTGCACCCGGCGACCCTGCAAAGGGTGCGAGCGCTCGAAAAAGATTCAGGCGCGGGTGCGCGACCGGGAGGAAGGGCGAAGGGCTGTCAGCGTGGCGCTCGAACCCTTGCTAGACGCGGTATCCGAAGAAGGCCCGACGAAGTGCATGTCGGAAATTGCTTTGAGGTCTTCGGCGGTGAACTGCACGTACCGGCCCATCTTGCGGTGGGGCAGGGTCCCGATCCGCTCGCGCAGCCATTTCTCCGGGATGCCCAGCCGGGCGGCGGCTTCCTCGTACCCGACGTGCAGCCGGGGGTCGGGGGTGCTCGGCAGACGGCCCAAGAGGGTTTCGAGGTTCTCGGTCCCGGCCAGCAGGCGCAGGACAGAAGCGAGTCCTTGCAGCTCAGGGGCGGGGAACGTAGTTGGATCTTCCGCAGTACGTGCTTCTGCGGGGGGTGCCATGCGACAATCACTCCTTGAGCAGACAGGTTGATCCTGGCTGTGATGGAGCGATGACAGGGCCAAGTCCAGTCATCGCCGTGCCGGTGCTGACCGCGAGGTTTCCTACGCCGATGGCGGTCTGCACTGTTGCTTTGGGAGGTTTCTCCCTTGTTCGGCTCGTTGACCTGGAGTTCCCGCTCCTGTCAGCGAGCCGAACGCGTTCCGGGCTCCGTGAAGAGCTCCTTCCCGCTTGGTGTCGATCCGCCAGGGCTGGCGGTGCGTCGACACGATCACTCTACCATCATTTGCGACCCATCATTTCCTTCCCGTGATGGCCGTGAGGTAGGCCATGTACATGGTTGAGATACTGACCCGGTGAAGAGCGTTCGAGACTTCAGTCCCGCCGGGCTCCGAGCCGCACGCAGCGAGGCCAAGCTGTCTCAGGGCGACATCGCGAAGGCGGTGGGAACCACTCCGGGCACCGTGGGCCGTTGGGAGACCGGGAAGGGGGCCCCGAGCCCCCGGCTCTTTTCCGCCCTCGTGGCCGTGCTCGGTGTGCCGCGGTCCCGGCTTCTGGAGCCACTCGGCGAAGACGCCGATCTGGCGACGCTGCGCACTCGCGCCGGCCTCCGCCAAGAGGACGTGGCCACGCGCCTGGGCGTGCAGCCTTCGGACGTCTCCGAACTGGAGCAGGGCACCGGCCGGCTGCGGGACGAGTGGGGCCTGATCCTGCACGAGATCTACGAAGTCCCGCTCGATCAGCTCGTCCGAGCCCATGCCGCCTCGGAAGCCCAATGGCGCGCAAAGATCAACGCGAACCGCAACCGCCACTAGGCCAGGGCCGAGACTCCGAGGCGGTCAGTGGCCCATTGCGACGCCGCCGTCGACCGGGAGCACGGCACCAGTGATGTACGAGGCGTTCGGGCTGGCCAGGAACTGGACCGCGTGAGCGATCTCGTGCGGCTCTGCGGCCCTGCGCAGCGGCACCTGGTTGACGATGTGCTGGAACCGCTCTTCGGGCAGGCTGGCCGTCATGTCCGTGGCCGTCAGCCCAGGGGCGACGATGTTGACGGTGATGTTCCGCGCACCGAGTTCCCGGGCGAGCGACCGGCCGAAGCCCACGAGGCCCGCCTTGGAAGCGGCGTAGTTCGACTGACCGACCTCGCCGGCCAGCGCCACCGCGGAGGAGATCAGGATGATCCGCCCCTGGCGGGCCCTCATCATCTTGAGCGTCGCGCGCTTGGCGACGCGGAAGGCACCCTTGAGGTTGGTCTCCAGGACCGCGTCGAAATCCTCTTCGCTCATCCGGACGAGAAGGCCGTCACGGGTGACGCCCGCGTTCGCCACGAGCACCTCCACGTCACCGTGCGCCTCCTCGATCTCCTTGAACGCGGCGTCGACCTGGGCGGGATCCGTGACATCGCACCGGACGCCCATCAGCCCCTCCGGGGGTTCTCCGCTGCGGTACGTCACCGCAACCCGGTCGCCGTTGTCAGCAAAGGCCCGCGCGACCGCGAGCCCGATCCCCCGGTTACCGCCAGTGACGAGTACAGAGCGGGACATAAGTGAGTAATCCTCCGTATATAGTGACCAAGTTCATCGAACGCATATGTCTCTCAGTTCGACGTTGGCCATGATGCGCCCGTACTGTCGTCACCTGTAGTGATGACAGTGAGGGTGACGAAAGTTGAACCGCATAGGGACTTTGGTCACGACTTCCTCGGGTAAAGACTCGAATGTGAAGCCCTGTCAGAGAAACCGAACGCTTGACCTGCTTTAACGCCAGTTGATCAGACTGGCGCTCTCGCTGTGCGAAGGAGTTGAGGGGACCCACGCTTCAGCATGCAGGCGAACAAATGGCTGGTGTAGCTGTGAATGAATGTGACCGAACTCTCCCCGTTGGAGGCGACGACCCCGACGACCTCGGCGCCTTGCTGGTCTTCTGGCGGGAAAGGCTCGATCCGCGTCGTATCGCCGGTGTCGATACCTCGCGCAGGCGTCTGAAGCCGGGACTCACGCAGGCCGAGGTCGCGCACCTGACCGGGGTGGGCCTCACCTGGTACCGCGCTCTGGAAAAGGGCACGAAGGCTGAGTTCTCCGAAAGGTTCCTTCAGCGTCTGGCCATGACGCTCAGGCTGTCGGAAACCGAAAAGATCATGCTTTTCCAGCTCGCCAAGGGATACGCTCCGCCGCCGGTTCATGTAGCTGACGATGCCGGTGCTGCGGACGCCGACATGCGGTTGATGCTCAACCAGATGGCCCCTTACCCGGCCTACCTGAGCAACGTCTGCTGGGACATCATCGCCTGGAACCCGATCTTGGACGAGTGGTTCCCCTGGCTGCCATACGAACGCAACATGATGCGGCTCGCGTTCCTGTACCCCGAGGCACAAGAGCAGCTCGTCAACTGGAAGGAAGACTGGGCCCGACCCTTCCTGGCCCAGATCCGCGTAGTCCTCACCCTCCACCCCGACAACAAGGGGCTTCAGCAGCTCAGGGACGACATCCTGAACGGGAACGACGTGGCCCGCGAACTGTGGGATCAAAAGGAAACGATCCGGCACCCCGACGGGCACGTCCGCGGAATCCGCCTTCCTGACCAGAACAAGGTCATGCCGGTGAAGATCATGGCCATGGCTCCCATGCGGAACATGGACATGCGCTTCATCACCCTCGTCCCCCAAGGGGGCCAGGGGTAGGGAACCAGCATCGGTGGTGGGGTGGCTCCAGCAACCCTCTGTGTTGCTGGAGCCCGGAGGCACTGCCGCTAAGGAGTCGCTCTGCGAGCCTGCTAAACCATTGCAACGCCCCGGATCGAAGGTGGATGAAGCAAGACTTCAGTGGTGCCTCCCGAAGATCGCTCGCAGGACCAGCAGCGCTCGGTTCCTCATGTGCTCATCAGGGTGGGCAACTGCCGTGACCAGGACAGCGGTAAGTGTGGCCATGAGAACGGCCGTGGGAGTCAGCTCCATGCCCGGGACGGTACACACAGCCGGCCACCGTTATATAGGGGCTGCCCAGCCGGATGATTCCGACTTCAACTAGGTCGTTCCTGGGGCCTGAGGCACGCGACAGTAATTCTCCAACGGCTGTTTCGGTGCGATGGCTGAGCGGATCAGGAGTGAGGGAACAACTCCGATAGCCGAGCCATCGGCCCCAGCAGCTCCAAAGGTGCCGCCGGGGCCGGGAGCCCGCGTTCGCGGTATACGGCCGCTACGGCCGTCAGCGTCCGCTCCGGCAGTCGCAGATCGCCGTACGCGTCCAGCTTGAGCTGGGCGGTGGCATCCTCCACTGGGAGGCCGGCATCGGCCGCTGCGGATGCCTGTTCGTGAATGTCGAGCAGGTACTCGGCGAACCCCTCCACGTCCGCTCGGCCAGCCACCGGACCGTGCCCGGGAACGAACGTAGTCGCTCCTGTGGCGAGGAGCCGCTCACAGGCATCCGCCCACCCGAGCAGCGGCCCCGACCACACCACCGGGTGATCTCCCTGGAAGAGCAGGTCCCCGCAGAAGACGGTCGAGGCGTCGGGGACGTGCACTGCCACATCGCCGTGCGTATGCGCCGGCCCCAGTTCCAGGAGCTCGACGGCAGTCCGCCCCACCTCAAGATCGAACCGTTCGTTGAAGGTCACGTCCGGAGGCGTGAGCTGGATGCCGGAGAAGTCGAAACCGCCGAAATGACGCGTGACGTACCCGCCCGAGGCGCCCTCGGGCGGGTGGCTTTGCAACCACTCGTACGTCGCGGCCGGCACTTCGTGCCCGACTTCGAAAGCCCCGCAGGCCGAGGTGATGGTGCGCGCGCCCTCTACGAGCTGGTTCCCGTGGCAGTGATCCCCGTTCAGATGCGTGTTGACCACAGTGGTCACTCGCGCGCCCGGCGCCGCCGACGCGACTGCGGACAGGAGCCGCCGAGTCTGCGGAAGCGTGAAGAACGTGTCGATCAGCAGAGCCTCGCCGCCGTCGTGGACCAGCCCCGCATTGGACCACCCCCAAGAGCCGTCCCCCTGGATAAAGGCATGCACGCCCGGACGGATTTCTTGGGTCCGAAGCTCGCCGACAGCCACATGGTCCTGATGAGGATCGTTCATAGTTACGATCATCGACCAGGCAGGCCGAAAGGTGAAACCGAGGGCGCGTCTCTGGGCCGGACCAGCCTGTCGAGACCCCGGCTATCTGCGGAACGTCAGACGTTTTCTGACACTGGGCTTCGCGATACCCGGCAGCAGGAAGTGCCACAGGGTGATCACCCGCATGTGCAGATCGGCCCGACCCACGGAGATCTGGGAAAGCAACTGCGTACCGGAGTACGAGCTGACCAGCATCCAAGCAAGATCATCCACGTTGGTCTCCGGCAGGAGCTCACCCTTGCGGTGCGCGGCGTGAAGCTGCGCGGCAAACTCTTGAATCCAGTGCTGATACGGAGTGTCGTCCTGAAGGCCGAACTCACCCTGCTCGATGGCGAGTCGGACGCCGGCGCGGAGCTTGGGGTTAGTCTGCAGTTCCCCGGCGAGGTACAGCGTGGTGTCGATCAGCCGTTGCAGGCCGTCCTCTCCGGCGGGGAGTTCCAGCCCGGTGCCCTGTTCGAGCATTACGGCATGTGCCAAGGCTTCCTTTGATGGGAAGTGGAAATACATCGCTCCCGGGGTCACACCGGCGCGTTCGATGATCTTCTTGATGCTCGCGCCTCTGAACCCGAACTCGTCAATCACCTCGGCAGCAGACAGGAGGATGGCTTCCCGCGTCTTGACCGCGCGTTCCTGCATTGATCGCCCCGCTCACTAGACAAGCTTTGTAAACAGTGCGAAGCCTAGTGAAGCAATGTGTACGGGGACATCAGCGATTGATGCGCGATCGAATGGCTTGGACGGTCGGCGAGCTCCGCTTCGGGAGCTGGCGTGGGAAGTGGGGCGGCCGCAGCCCCGGAAGGTGGAGCGCGCTATCTACGGCTGGAGGGTAGAGCACAAGCGTGCCTCGCTCCGTTCGCCGTACTGTCCGAAGCCCAGTTGGCGACCGTACGAATTTGAGTGGCCACCCCGACCCCATAACCCTGCGTAGCGCCCCGGCCATCCAGTGGACCGGATGGCGCCCCTGCCGTCGGGCGAGCAGTCCGGAGGGGAGGTTGCCACCCCGACGCGCCGACCGTTGGCGTAGCTGTCTGCGGCGGGCCCTCAGCCGAAGCCCTGCCCTGCTGCCTCCCGGAGCGCGTCCGCCAGTTCCCGGGAGGCCAGATGGGTGTGAGTGTCCGCCCTTGCCCGGCGAGGGTGGCCAGGCACGCGTCGGGCAGAGGCGAGTGGCAGGTCCGCCCGGTGCTCCTGCAGGTGGGTTGGGCTTCGGCCGTCCTCCACCAGGGTGGTCGACGCGTGGAGCCGCTCGAAGCGTTCGATGCCGACTCCGAACGTTTGGTGGTCAGTCACGGAGCTGTCGTTTTGCCAACTGGCCGGAAGCCCCTTCTCTGTTCCCGTAGCTGCCGCCCGCTGTGCGCGCACCGGCTCTGGGCCCTGACCTGGGCGGCCGTGTGGACGGACCTAGGGGTGCATCAGTTCGTGACCGCGCCGTTGCGCGTTTGTAGTCAAAAGTGGTGCAACCGTGACGAGCCCCATGTTGCAGTATCGATATTTCGTCCATTTTGAAGGAGCATGCGCGTATTGCCCGGTTGGGACGAATGTTGCCCTCACCTAAGATCGTCTGCGGCCCTGCCGACCACGGGGCCGCAGTCGCACTCTCGGCGTACATCGGGGTGAAGGGCGGGGGGTTCGCGTACGCCATTTCCCGACGGGCACGCTTCGGCCTGCCCGTTTCCATCGCGCACAGTCGAGATGAAACGAGTTTGCGTACACGGGGCAACTCGCCCTCCTTGCGGCTGCTCGCTATGTTGAAAATCGCAGAAAAGATTCACAGTGAAAAACTCTAAGCGGAATATCCGTTTGGCGATTTGTGGTGCGATTGGTGCCGCGATTGTCGGGGGGCTGGGTGCGCCCGCTGCCTACGCTGGCAGCAATGAAGCAGCGAATCTCCAAAGCATGGAAACGTGCGACAAGTCCCCCGGCGGCTCGGATTTCAAGTTCCACCTTTTCTATAACTCCGGGCACACGGGTGCGTACCGTAATATCGGCTACGCGGTCTATGACTTCGGGCACGTTTACATCGGTGTCGGAGATCCGGATGGGGGGAATCCGCTGAGGTTCTGCCCCGGGGGAACCGGAGCGGGGAAGTCTGTCAAGAACAATGCTGCTTCCGCTTCGAATACCCACTCAAAGTACTCCGCCACGGTGTACTTCAACAGCGGCTACAAGGGTGCATCTGACCGCCTGGGTGCGGGAAGCTTCATGTCTCGCCTGAAGAACACCTACAACAACAACGCTTCCTTTAGGTGGAGCTGAGTTAGAGGCCGACCTGTGGCGGCCGGAGCGTCCTGCTCCGGCCGCCACGGTGGGCGATTGATCGCGGGACGACCGCCCGGTTCGCTCGCGGTGCAGTGATCGCGGGAGCGCAATGCTGAAGAGGGAAGCTGTGAAGAACTCAGGCGCACGGAAAATATTTCCGGCGTTGCTGGTGGCCCTGGCGGCCACTGGGTGCGGACATTCTGAATACGGCGAGGCCGGCTCGGCGGACCGGCCCCCACTGCCGAAGAAGAACTTCGTCGCAGCCGATCCCGCGACGTGGACGCTTCCGATCGAGGCTTATCTGCCTACGGACGATGATGAGCAGCAGGTAAAGAAGGCAAGGACGCTTCTGGTCGGCGACTGCATGAAGGACCTCGGCTTCAACTGGCGGCCCGCCCCCGACCTCCCGAAACTCGGCCCCAAGACGCTGACCGACTGGCGTTACGGCATACACGACGCCGTCTTGGCGAAGAAACGTGGGTACAAGCCGGATGCCGCCGAACAAGCCGCTTACGACCGCGCCATGAGCCAAGGCGCGGTGGAGGACGCCGCCGAGGAGGGAGCCAAGGAGAAGGCGCTGAACGGGGGAGTCGCGGAGGTCGGCGGGAAAGCTGTCCCCAAGGGCGGCTGTGTCGGCCAGGCGAATCACAAGATCTCGGACGGCGCCCTGGAGCGCACAGCCAAGGCGCAGGGGATCGCCAACGACGCTTTTACCCGCTCAAAGCGCGAGAGCAAGGTGGTCGAGGCGTTCGCAGCGTGGTCTTCGTGCATGAAGGAACACGGCTATAACTACAAGGAGCCGCTGGACGCCAGCGATGACTCCCGGTTCTCCGGTCCGGAGGTCACAGAGCTGGAGATCGCCACGGCGACAGCCGATATCGTCTGCCGCAATCGGACGCACGTCGCGAAGATCTGGTTCGATGCTGAATCCGAACTTCAAAACCAGGCCATCGACAAGAACATCGAAGAACTCGTTGAGGCCAGGAAGAGCCTGGACGACACCATTAAGAAGGCGGCACGTGTGCTGGGCGGGACGAAGTAAAGGCATGACCGCTCCAGACACGGACACCCAGCAATTGCCCGCCGCGTCCGGCAAGGGCGACACCGAGCAGACGTCGGAAAGTTCTGCCCCCGCACGGTCAGCGCTGCGCCGCCGGCGACGCGTGCTGGCAGCTGTGTGCGGCGGCGCCGTTCTGCTCGGAGCCGCGGGGATGGCTGCGGCTGCTTGGATCAAGTCTCCGGCGCAGGTGGCGGCGGACACAGCGGCACCGCCTGCCGATGTGCTCACTGCCGCGGCTGAGCGCAAGGTGCTGGCCGAGACCGTGGTGACGCGTGGTCAGGTTACGGCTTCGCAGAGCGTGCAGGTGTCCTCGGCGGGCCCAGGAGGTGATGGCGCGGGACGCTCGGTGGTGACCAAGGTGAAGGCAAAGGCCGGGGAGCCTGTGGCGTTCGGCCGCGTACTGCTGGAGGTCTCAGGGCGCCCAGTGTTCGCGCTTCCCGGCGCGCTGCCGGCCTACCGCGACCTCAAGCCTGGCGACGACGGCCAGGACGTGCAGCAGTTGCAGCACGCGCTCGCTTCGGTCGGCCACCCCACCAACCCGGACAGGCCCGGGCACTTCGGTGCCGGCACCGAGCGTGCGGTGCGAGGTCTGTATGCCGCGCTGGGCTACACGCCGCGTCCGGTTGCCGAGAACAAGGAGGCGGAGGGCAAAAAGCCCCCGACGCCCGCGGCACCCCCGACGCACCCCATGGTGGCGATGTCCGAAGTGGTCTTCCTCAACTCCCTGCCCGCGCGGGCCGACTCGGTCACCGCTGAGGTGGGAGCGGAGGCCAGCGGCGTCCTCATGACCATCTCCGCCGGCGACCTGCTGGTCAGCGGCAGCGTCGGCCTGCACGAAAAGGGACTCATCCACCCGGGGCAGAAGGTGGAGATCCTGGCCGAGACCACCGGCGAACGGGCGACCGGCACCGTGGTCTCCGTAGCCCAGGTGCCCAAGACGAAGAAGAACAAGAGTGGCGAGAACGACAAGGCAGGAGCCGACGAATACGTCGTCAAGGTCAAACCAGGCGGTCGGCTCCCGGCCACCATGGCGGGCCAGGAGGTGCGCCTGACGATCTCGGCGGCCTCCTCCCGTGCCAAGGTGCTGGCCGTACCGTCCTCGGCCATCTCCACCGGTGCGGACGGCCGCACGACGGTCACGGTGAAAGAGCCCAACAACAGCAACCGGCGGGTCGAGGTCCGCACGGGCATGTCAGGCGATGGCTTCGTCGAGGTCACCCCCGCCGACGGCGCCCGGCTCACCGAGGGCGACCAGGTCGTGGTGGGCGTCGACACCCGGCGTTCCGAGGAAGGACAGCCGCGGTGACAGCGGGAGATCGCGGCGGGCCACCCCCAGTGGTCGAGTTCCGCCGCGTAGGACTGACCTACCCCGGGCCACCGCCGGTGGAAGCACTTCAGACATGCGACCTGCGGATTGAGCGGGGCGAGTACGTCACGGTCGTCGGGCCCTCCGGGTCGGGCAAGTCCACTTTCCTGAACATTGCCGGGCTGCTGGACCTGCCCACGACAGGCAGCTACCTGCTCGACGGCATCGACACCAGCACCATCAACGACACCTGGCGCACCAGCCTGCGCGGGATGCGCATCGGTTTCGTTTTCCAGGCATTCCACCTGCTGCCCCACCGAAGCGCCCTCGAAAATGTAGAGCTGGCGATGCTCTACCAGCGCGTCCCGCGCCGTCGACGCCGTGCCCGCGCCCAGCGTGCCCTGCACCGCGTGGGCTTGGCGCACCGGGTGGACGCGCTGCCGACCCGGCTCTCCGGCGGGGAACGCCAGCGCGTCGCCATTGCCCGAGCCGTGGCCTCCAGTCCCTCCTTGCTGCTGTGCGACGAGCCCACCGGCAACCTCGACTCCGAGACGGCCGCCTCCATCCTGAACCTGCTCGACACCCTTCACCACGACGGAATGACCATCGTCGTCATCACCCACGATCCGGATGTCGCCCGCCGAGGGCAGCGCACTGTCACCATCCACGACGGCATCCTCACCGACACCCCCTGTGCCAGGACCGCCCCGTGAACGAAACGCTCCCGCCCACCGAGGCATCGGAAGCCGGTACAAGAAGGCGCCGTTCCCGTCGCTCATCCCTGTCTTTCCGCGACGCGGTCTCCGAAGCCCTGGCCGGCGTCTTGCAACGTCCGGCTCGCTCGGCCCTGACCGCCCTGGGAACAGTGCTGGGTGTGGGCTCCTTCATCGCGGTGATCGGCCTCACCGGCACCGCGGCCTCCCAGATCGATTCCCGGTTCAACAAACTCACCGCCACCGAAGTCTCCGTCCAGGACATGGGCGGCCCCGACCCCAGCCGTGTCCCGCTCGCCTTCCCCGTCGACGCCGATGCGCGTATCGCCCGGCTCAATGGCGTCACCGCAGCCGGCGTGTACTGGAAAGTGCGCCTCGACCGCACCCAAAGCGTGCGCTCATCACCCAGTCACGCCCAAGGTGACGACACGCAGGCCCAGGTCGTCGCCTCTTCTCCCGGCGTTCTACGAGCCGCTCACCCGTCCTTCGTCCAGGGCCGCGCCTTTGACACCTTCCATGAACGCCGGCACGAGAAGGTCGCGGTCATCGGCGCCACGACAGCCGCCCGCCTGGGCATCACCACGTTGCAGACCCGGCCCGCGGTCTTCATCGGGGACACCGCTTTCACCGTCATCGGCATCATCGACGACATCGAACGCAAACCCGAACTGCTCATGTCCGTCTTGATTCCCCGCTCTACGGCCGAGCACATCTGGGGGCCGCCCACCGACGAACGCGCCGCGATGCTCATCGCCACCCGCCTCGGCGCGGCCCAGCAGATCGCCGACGAAGCCCCCACAGCGTTGCGCCCCGAACACCCCGAGTACTTCCGGGCCCTCGCGCCGCCCAGTCCCAAGGCTCTGCGCTCGGCTGTCGGCAGCGACCTGGGACAGCTCTTCCTTCTCCTGGCCGGCGTGTGCCTGGTGATCGGCACCGTCGGCATCGCCAACACCACCTTGGTCGCCGTCATGGAACGCACCGGCGAAATCGGACTGCGCCGTGCCCTGGGGGCCCGTGGCATCCACATCACCACCCAGTTCCTCTCCGAATCCACCGCGCTCGGGCTGCTCGGCGGCCTGGTCGGCACCTCCTTGGGCACCGTAACCGTTGTGGCCGTCTCCGCCCTGCGGCAGTGGACGCCAGTGATTGACCCGCTCGCGGTTGCGTCCGCGCCGGTATTGGGACTGATCACCGGTCTGCTGGCCGGCATCTACCCCGCCTGGCGTGCCGCCCGCATTCCCCCGGCCGAGGCGCTGCGACGCTGATCTGTTCTCGACCACCGACCACCGGAGGTCTCCTGTTGCGGCCCCGGTTCGCGAGTCAGTGCCCTGACGAGCACGGTGTGCCTCCGGCCAATGACGGCGGCACCCAGCCACCAACGGCGACCTCAGCCCGATGGCCGGCTGTCTCCCCATCAAGCTCCCGCTCACCGTCCGGACTCTGATTTCCGGAAGGAGCGGGCCCGCTGTGCCCTCATACAGCACAGCTCGCACGTCGACCTCACGATGACTGCGGTCGACGTATTCACGAACAAGTCAACTAATCAAGGAACGTTTTGATACGGCACCACCGCGTGTCGAAGCGTCTGCGCACACCGCTGCTCATTACTACGGCCATGCTGGTCGCGAGCGGACCCCTGGTGTCGCAGGCACTCGCCGCAGAACCTCAACCTCCAACCCTCACCGCTGGCGACGCGGTCGCTGACCCGAAGTCGTCCGACGAGCCCCGCTCCTCTCGTGTGACAAGCCCGGACGCCAACCTGGGCAAGGGTTGGAAAAAGAGCCAGGACCGGGCCGTGACCAGCGCGGCTGACGCGAAGGCCTACCGGATTCTCGTCGCCGACGAGTCGAAGGCGTACGACTGGAAGACGGTCGCGGCCCTCTCGGAGCCCGGCATGCCCGCCGATTCATGGATCGGCAACCAGTGCGTCATGGACCGCGACCACGTCGCGGCCGTGTACGCACCCCGCGCGTTCACGAACAAGCCCGACTTGATGCAGGGCGGCGCGTTCACGGCGATCGTGAACACCAAGACGGGCGATGTGACGAAGCTGCCGTTCACCGGCACCCTCGCCTACTTCGACCCCACCTGCAACACCACCACGCACACCGCCGCCTTCACCCAGTACCGCGACATGAACGACGCGTCGAAGGTGAAGACGCAGGTGATCACCGTGGACACGGCCGGAAAAACGGTCGCCACGACGGGCGAGCTGCAAGGGCAGGTGTCCTCGGCGGCCCCGGTCAAGGACGGCGTGGTCGCCGGCCTCGGCCGCGATCTCGTCCACATCAACGGTCAGGGCAAGACCCGCCGGCTCGCCACCGGCGACAGCATCCCCTTCGACATCCGCCCCATGACGGGTGACCGGGTCGGCTTCGTGGACCGCAAGGACACCAAGACGGCCCAGGTAAAGGTCTACGACGGCCATGGCAAGCCGCGCACGGTCGCCACCGGACGTCTCGGCGACCTCGACCTCGTACCCGGCGAGCAGGGCCGTGCCTTCCTCACCGGTCGCCCCACGGACGTCAAGGTAGAGGGGAGCGGCGTCACCAAGGTCGAAGCGCCGGCCGACACAGACGTCTCCTCCCACGGCCGCCTCGCCGTCAACCCGGTCCTCACCCCCGGTATCCGCGCCGGGCTGACCCGTATCCAGGGGGCCGGGAAGGGCTTCGACAAAGCCAACGAACCCGAGGCGGGCGTGCGTGCCCGTTCCGGCAAAGCCCCCGGGACAGCGGACCAGGACACCCCGCTCACGGTCACCTCGACCGCCACGACGACCGGAAAGAAGGTCGAGCAGCGGGTCGCCGCGACGCAGCCGAACACCCGAAACGGTCTCTCGCCTGCCTTGACCGGTGCCACCCAGCCGCGGGTGATGACGAGTGCGGCCGCGTCCGTCTCCCACGATCCCCGGGACACCGACCGCTGGTGCTCCGTCTCCCGCAACGACATGAGCGCGCAGGCGCTGCAGCCGACGCCGAACCAGGTCGAGTGGGCAGTGGACATGGCTGTCCGCGGCGAGCTGCACAGCCAGTGGCTCCGCCAGGGCGGCTACCGCAGCCAGGCCGGCCTCGGCACGATCGACCCGCAGAAGATGTTCCCGCTGCCGAAGCTGAAGGGCGGCGGCCGGATACCCGCCAACGTCCTGCTCGGCATCCTGGCGCAGGAGTCCAACCTGTGGCAGGCCGAATCCGGCGCGATCCCCGGCCAGATGGGCAACCCGTTGGCCGCCGTGGACGGCTACTACGGCCACAACGTCAAGGACACCCTGCTGGGCTACTGGCGCATCAACTGGAAGAAGTCCGACTGCGGTTACGGAGTGGGTCAGGTCACCGACGGCATGCGCCTGGCGGGGCATGAGAAGGAGGGAGAGACGAGCAGCACCGACCCGAAGGTGCAGAAGCTGATCGCGATCGACTACGCCTCCAACATCGCCGCCTCCATGAAGATCCTCGCCGACAAGTGGAACGAGGTCCACACGGACGGCCAGAAGATTACGGTCAACAACGACGACCCCTCCCGCGTGGAGAACTGGTTCACCGCAGCCTGGAACTACAACCTCGGCTTCAACCCCAAGTCGGACTCTGCAAAGAACGGCGGCCACTGGGGCCTGGGCTGGTACAACAACCCCGCCAACCCCATGTACAAGAAGGGCGCGTGGGACCACCCCTTCATGGATGTCAGCCTCGGCAGGGACCACATCCGTGATGCGGCACACCCGCAGTACTGGCCTTACGAGGAAAAGGTGATGGGCTGGGCCGCCTGGTCCATCGACACCGGTTTCTCCTACGGCACGGACGGCCGTCAGGACTGGGAGGGCGAGTCCGGGTTCTCCTCCGCCGGCTTCCAGCCCGCCTGGTGGACCGATGTCACCTACCGGACCCGCGTCAGCCCGCCGCTGGACACCTTCTGCAACAAGAAGAACGGTTGCGACCCGAAATCTCCGGCCGAGTGCCCTGACGAAGCCTGCTACCGGCAGTTCTGGTGGAATCAGGAGAACGCCACCTGGAAACCCGACTGCGACAAGACGTGCGGGCACGAGAACATCAAGTACAAAACGCTGCGCGACGAGCCCGGCAACGGCCACCGGCTGAAGAACGGTGAACCGGTGTGCGGCCCCGCCCCGAAGGGCGCCGAGGTCGTCACCTCCATCCCTGACGGCACAGATACGTGGTCCAGCTGCGGCAAGGCGTCCTCCAAGGGATCGTTCCAGTTCACGTTCTACCCCGATATGGACAAGCAGTACGAGGCGAAGGCCGATCTGCATTCGGTCGGCGGTGGCCATGGCGGCCACTTCTGGTACTCCCACACCCGTAACGAGGACAATCTCGGGGGCGAGGGCAACCGGATGACGATCAACGGGCAGTGGACACTGGGCCACAAGCTGGACTGGGCACGGGTGCTGGTGCACCTGCCCGACACCGGCGCACAGACCCGGCAGGCCGCCTACGTCGTCCGCAACTCCGACACCAACAGTCCAAAGCGCCACGTGCTCCAACGGGCCGGCGGGTGGGTCAGCCTCGGTGCGTTCCACTTCACGGGGACTCCGCAGGTCGAGCTGTCGAACGTGACGAAGGACGGGACCGCGGACGAGGACATCGCCTGGGGCTCGATAGCCTTCCAGCCTCTTTCCGGCAAGCCGAAGAACTCCGTCGTCGCCATGGGCGACTCCTACTCCTCCGGCGAGGGTTCCACAGCACCGGGTGGCAAGGACTACTTCCCGGAAACCGACTACTACAACAAGCTGAGCAAGACGAGCACGGACAAGTGCCATCGCTCGAAGCTGGCCTGGTCGCGGCAGGCATCCCTGCCCGGCTACTCGAAGTCCATCGGTGAGATGGCCGACAGCTTCGACCCGCAGATGGACTACCAC
This sequence comes from Streptomyces sp. NPDC018019, assembly GCF_044327805.1. NCBI lineage: Bacteria > Bacillati > Actinomycetota > Actinomycetes > Kitasatosporales > Streptomycetaceae > Streptomyces > Streptomyces sp. NPDC018019. The sequence goes on from NZ_JBIRGD010000026.1 coordinate 22,431, forward strand.
TTCGTGGCCTGCTCCGGCGCCCGCACCTACGACATGTTCCAGGAGCAGTCCGGCGAGGCTCCGCAGATCGACTCCGGTTACCTCGACAACAACACCACTCTGGTCACGATGAGCATCGGCGGCAACGACGCCCGGTTCTCGGACATCGTCAAGTTGTGTGTTTTCCCGAAGTGGTTGAACTGCAACGCCAACGACATGGACAACGTCGATCCGACCAACGGCAATGACGCCGCAGGGAAAACCGGGCCGCTGGAGGACTGGGCGCCGAAGTGGTTGCACAACTCTGTACGTCCCCAGATCGTGAAAACGCTCAACGCCATTCACGCCAGGGCGCCGAAGGCGAAGGTTGTCCTCATGGGCTACCCGCGTCTGTTGTCCACGGCGAAGGGAACAACGTATCCGGGTACCTGCGTCATGAACATGGAGAAGTCGGAGGGCGAGTGGCTCAACGTCATGGCGGACAATCTTGCGGCGGAAATGAAGGGGGCAGCGCAGGACGCCGGTTCATGGGCGGTGTTCTCCGATCCGCGTGACGAATTCGATGGCAAGACGATCTGCGGGAGCCCTGAGACCGTGCATGGCATCGTGATGACTGGACGGTCGAAGGCGGACGCAGACCTTCCGAATGCGTCGATGCAGTCGTTCCACCCCAAGCCCGCGGGTGCCCGGCTGTATGCAGACAGCCTGGAGCACACGCTTCAGGGTAAGGACTGACAACCGATAACCAGCCGGGGTCTGAGTAGGTGAGTATCTTCACTCAGACCTCGGCCTTTTCATACAGGATGATGGAAGCGTGAAAGAATCCCGACAAAGCGACGTTCCGGTAGCTGTCGTCGTGGCCGTCGTCGACCTGGTGATCATGGCGATGCTGGCTTCCTCGTACGTATTGTCCGGGCTGAGTATCGGTGCTCCGGATGCCCGTGACGTGCACCAGCGTGACACCTACCAGCACGACATTCTCGTCATCACCACGCTGTTCGCCGGCGGGGGTTGTGCGCTCGCTGCCCTGTTCCGGTTCTGGAAGACAAGCATCACCCATCTCGTGGTGACCGGACTTCCTCTGCTGGCCTGTATTGCTTGGCGCAGCTGGAGCTGACCGTCGTCGCACCACTCTCGGGCTGGCGCGGTCTGTTTCCGCCGTGGGAGCACTGGGCTGCCCGGAAAGCGGGCATTTCCGGGCAGGTGCGGGCCGGGCAGAACCTGCCGCAGACTGGTGCCCACGAGGGCGTGACTTTGTAGACGGTCACCGTCGGTTGCCCTATGTCATAAGGCAACCAAGCCCAACTGAGCCTTGCCGGATGCCTTGCTCAGTAAAACGGGATGATGCTTGCGCATGCGCTGGGATCACAGGTTGCTCGGCTCCCCTTTTCAGGGCCGTCCGGAACCGCCCCTGCGTGTGGGGACCATATCCTGGACAACCTGATCACCGGCCGCAAGTAGGGAACAGCCCTGCACGCGCGGGGACCACCCCTGGACTCGTGATGCGGGCCAGAGAGAGGCGGGAACAGCCCCGCACGCGCGGGGACCACCAGAGAAGCCGAGCCCCGGACCCGGTCGGCGAGGGAACAGCCCCGCACGCGCGGGGACCACGGCCGGCCGCCCCCCCGCGACGAAAGCCGAGGGGATCACCCCCGCACGCGCGGGGACCACATGGGCCCGAGTGAAGCCCTGGCCGACGCGATGGGACCACCCCCGCACGCGCGGGGACCACTCGTATCCACCCGCTCCCGGGCTCTTGCCGTCTGGATCACCCCCGCACGCGCGGGGACCACCACCACCTTGCCGAGACCTCCGTACAGCTCGCGGGATCACCCCCGCACGCGCGGGGACCACGGTCTAGGGGCGGGGCGGGCGACTTTCGAATGTTGTGTCGAACCAACGACTTCGACGCTGGCGCGACCGTTGGCAGCCCTATGTCATGAGGCCACCCAGCCCACCGACCCCTGGCGCACATCCTGCTTTCAGTAAGGGGTAGTGCTTGCCTGCCGCCTACGCCTCACAGGCTGGGACGATCCGCTCGCTGGTTCGTCGGGCCGGGTGAGAGGTTGAAGCGTCGTGCAGGTCGGAGCGTGGCCTTGAGGGACACCTCAGCCGGCGGGCTGTCGCGCGGGAGGTGTCAAGGCGCCACATGCGCGGACCATGACGGGCCGACCCTCGATGAGGAGGTCCGGCATGAGCCCAAGCCCGCGCCAGGACCACGTGGGCCATCGGGCACGTGCTCGATGCGCATCCGGGGATCACCCCCCGCACGCGCGGGGACCACCGGTGATCGTGGATCAGGGCCGGGACCGTACCGGGATCACCCCGCACGCGCGGGGACCACCGGTGATCGTGGATCAGGGCCGGGACCGTACCGGGATCACCCCGCACGCGCGGGGACCACAACGGGCCTGGGCTCCGGCCCGAGCTGAATGTGGGATCATCCCCGCATGCGCGGGGACCACGTGTCCAGCCGGGCCTTCATCTTCGGGCTGGCGGGATCACCCCCGCACGCGCGGGGACCACATGAACACCGGCCCGGATCGCGAGTACGAGTGGGGAACAGCCCTGCATGCGCGGGGACCACCGAATCACGTCCAGCGTGCGGACGCCGTACTTGGGAACAGCCCCGCACGCGCGGGGACCACGCTGGTGGTCCACGGTGCTACTCCGAGGTTTCGGGAACAACCCCGCACGCGCGGGGACCACCGGCGTCGCTTGGTCCGCCACGGCCACCTCCCGGGAACAGCCCCGCACGCGCGGGGACCACCCGATCCTGCCCAGGACCTCAAAGGGCGTCATGGGAACAGCCCCGCACGCGCGGGGACCACTACCTGCTGGTATTCGGGATGTTCATCTTCGGGGGAACAGCCCCGCACGCGCGGGGACCACTCCCCGCCGGTGGCAGTGATCGGCACACTGATGGGAACAGCCCCGCACGCGCGGGGACCACCAGGGCCTGCCCGGCGCGCACGGGCGTGGCCGGGGAACAGCCCCGCACGCGCGGGGACCACCGGCTCGCCCAAGGCGAGTCCACGAAGACGGCGGGAACAGCCCCGCACGCGCGGGGACCACTCGGCAGCCTCAACGGCGGCCTCACGCTGGGAGGGAACAGCCCCGCACGCGCGGGGACCACGCCGCCGCCCGCATCCTGGCGACCGTCATTGCGGGAACAGCCCCGCACGCGCGGGGACCACCGTCGGGCCGTTGCGGTGCTTGCCGACGATCAGGGAACAGCCCCGCACGCGCGGGGACCACGTGCAGATCATTCCCCTATACCGAACCGGAGGGGGAACAGCCCCGCACGCGCGGGGACCACCTACTCGACGGGAAACTGTGCGGGCTGATCCGGGGAACAGCCCCGCACGCGCGGGGACCACATCTGGCTCGCGCAGACCGCCGACTGGTCCACGGGAACAGCCCCGCACGCGCGGGGACCACTGAGAAGGCGTGTACTCCCAGTCCTCGCGGAAGGGAACAGCCCCGCACGCGCGGGGACCACTGGGGCCTGGGGTGCGTCCATGGGGGAAGCGGGGGAACAGCCCCGCACGCGCGGGGACCACGGGTCGCCGTCGGCCCCGCACTCCGGGCAGGCGGGAACAGCCCCGCACGCGCGGGGACCACCGGACGAGCACGCAGCGGCCGGACGGGAACCGGGGAACAGCCCCGCACGCGCGGGGACCACCCGACGGAAGAGGACCGGGCCAAAGCCAGAGGGGGAACAGCCCCGCACGCGTGGGGACCACCCTCCTTCTTCTTCGCGCGCCGGGGCGCCGGAGGGAACAGCCCCGCACGCGCGGGGACCACACCGAGATCAGCGAGCACATCACCCACCGCGTGGGAACAGCCCCGCACGCGCGGGGACCACGGCCTGCTGGCCTCTTCCGTCCGGGGCTTGCCGGGAACAGCCCCGCACGCGCGGGGACCACACCACGACCGAGTGGGGCCAGGGCTACCAGGTGGGAACAGCCCCGCACGCGCGGGGACCACCCCTTCGATGGGGTGTCCCCGAGCTTCGGCCCGGGAACAGCCCCGCACGCGCGGGGACCACAGGTGGCCCAAACCCCAGCTCCGGCGCGCTTCGGGAACAGCCCCGCACGCGCGGGGACCACTCCACGCACCGGGCGAATCCGGCGAGGATCGCGGGAACAGCCCCGCACGCGCGGGGACCACAGGTGGCGCGCGGCGCTCGCCATGATGACCGGGGGAACAGCCCCGCACGCGCGGGGACCACTGGTCGGCGACCGTGGTCATGCCGCGGCGGGCGGGAACAGCCCCGCACGCGCGGGGACCACCGCGGTACCCGGCGGCGGAGATCGCGGCGACGGGGAACAGCCCCGCACGCGCGGGGACCACGGTGCGGCCGGCGCACGTCGGGCACTCCCCGCGGGAACAGCCCCGCACGCGCGGGGACCACAGGCTATCCCGCACCACTGACACAAGCCCGTGAGGAACAGCCCCGCACGCGCGGGGACCACGACCAGGCGGGCCAGGTCCGGGTTCCACACGCGGGAACAGCCCCGCACGCGCGGGGACCACCAGGTGACAACCCCGGAGAACCCAGCCCGACCGGGAACAGCCCCGCACGCGCGGGGACCACCCCACCCGCCGGCACCTTCGGCCGGTCCCCTACGGAACAGCCCCGCACGCGCGGGGACCACTGCCCGTGGCTTACCACGGGCTGTGTCCCACAGGGGAACAGCCCCGCACGCGCGGGGACCACTCCAGCAGGGCCAGTGCCCATGGACCAGGTGAGGGAACAGCCCCGCACGCGCGGGGACCACCAGGGCCAGCGACCGTACGTGACGGTCGCCCCGGGAACAGCCCCGCACGCGCGGGGACCACTCTTCTTTGACTGACCACGGGATCAGCTTGTCGGGAACAGCCCCGCACGCGCGGGGACCACGTGTCCATCCGCTGCGACAGCGCCAGCCACATGGGAACAGCCCCGCACGCGCGGGGACCACCCTGTGTACAACGAGTTCGGCCACCTGGGCGAGGGAACAGCCCCGCACGCGCGGGGACCACCACCCGCTGGTCGGAAGTGGGCTCTGGCGCCGGGGAACAGCCCCGCACGCGCGGGGACCACCGTGCCGCCCGCTACCTGGGAAGTGCCCGGTCGGGAACAGCCCCGCACGCGCGGGGACCACAATCCGGCCTGATCCCACCCGTGCGGGTGGCGGGGAACAGCCCCGCACGCGCGGGGACCACTCCACTCAGCCGAGTATCGAGGATTTCGAGGAGGGAACAGCCCCGCACGCGCGGGGACCACCCCGACGTGGTCCGCCGCGCGCAGGCTGAAGGGGGAACAGCCCCGCACGCGCGGGGACCACCACGGCGCCCGCGTCGAGGGCGGCCATGTGTCTGGCCGCGGGAACAGCCCCGCACGCGCGGGGACCACGACCAGCCGACGGCCAGCGGCCACATCAGGGCGGGAACAGCCCCGCACGCGCGGGGACCACAGCATCTCTCCGCCGCCGCGCAGGCTCAGGCGGGGAACAGCCCCGCACGCGCGGGGACCACGCCATCAGGTCAGCGATTCCACGCGTCGAGAAGGGAACAGCCCCGCACGCGCGGGGACCACGAGATCCACGGCGGTGTGATCCGCTCGGTGGCGGGAACAGCCCCGCACGCGCGGGGACCACCGGTCTGCGCGACGCTGCCGGTCGTCTTCAGGAGGAACAGCCCCGCACGCGCGGGGACCACGGGTGGAAGAGGCTGTGCAGCGTCAGCGTCACGGGAACAGCCCCGCACGCGCGGGGACCACGCACCGCCCGTCGCGTAGGAGTGCCCGCCGCCGGGAACAGCCCCGCACGCGCGGGGACCACCCGGCCACCTGGACCACTGCCCGGCAAGGTGAGGGAACAGCCCCGCACGCGCGGGGACCACATCAGCTCGTGGCGCGAGAACGGCGGCCAGCAGGGAACAGCCCCGCACGCGCGGGGACCACCCAACGTGTGGTGCAGTGTGCAGCGTTGCGTCGGGAACAGCCCCGCACGCGCGGGGACCACGAGCAGCAGGGCCTGCGCAATCTGCACGCCGAGGGAACAGCCCCGCACGCGCGGGGACCACAACTGACACCAGCGCCCGGCATTTTGTGGTGGGGGAACAGCCCCGCACGCGCGGGGACCACGCCTCATCCGAACCTCCGGATTGTCTGGGGCCGGGAACAGCCCCGCACGCGCGGGGACCACTTTGGATGTCGCACTCATGCGTGCCACCGCCGGGGAACAGCCCCGCACGCGCGGGGACCACCAGGGCTCGCACCACTGGGTCATGACCCTGGAGGGAACAGCCCCGCACGCGCGGGGACCACTGGCCCCGGCCCCGGTCGCACGTCCACCTCTCGGGAACAGCCCCGCACGCGCGGGGACCACCGGGCGGCCTTCTCTGCCAGGTCCGCGCCGACGGGAACAGCCCCGCACGCGCGGGGACCACGCGCGGGAGCATGAGCCGACACGGAAGGCGCTGGGAACAGCCCCGCACGCGCGGGGACCACGAAGTGTCGAGTCCGCCCGCGAAGACGCGGCGGGGAACAGCCCCGCACGCGCGGGGACCACCAGGCCGCGCGCGACGCGTTCACCCGCCAAGTGGGAACAGCCCCGCACGCGCGGGGACCACACCCTGCGGCCGAACTGGAAGGAGTTCAGGGAGGGAACAGCCCCGCACGCGCGGGGACCACGCCCCGGACCGGCCTCCGGCCTCCGCGCGGTGGGGAACAGCCCCGCACGCGCGGGGACCACGTCTTCTTCGCGTCGCGCCAGGCCCGGCCCGCGGGAACAGCCCCGCACGCGCGGGGACCACGGTGAGGGGCAGGCCCTCGGCGGCCTCGCGCAGGGAACAGCCCCGCACGCGCGGGGACCACCGGCGCCGTCATCATCACCCCCATGCGGACACCGGGAACAGCCCCGCACGCGCGGGGACCACAGTGGTCAGCGTCCACCGACGCACTTCCGCTCGGGAACAGCCCCGCACGCGCGGGGACCACCGGATCGTGGACCCGGCCACCTTGGGACGGCCGGGAACAGCCCCGCACGCGCGGGGACCACTGGGCTGTTCATCGTGTTCTCCAGGACCGGGTGGGAACAGCCCCGCACGCGCGGGGACCACCCGGCCCAACCCCATCACCTCCGAGGAGGGGATGGGAACAGCCCCGCACGCGCGGGGACCACCCCTCCTCAGGTCACGTCTGGTGGACCCCTGCCGGGAACAGCCCCGCACGCGCGGGGACCACACCACCGGGCGCCGGCCCGGCCGCAGGCGGCCGGGAACAGCCCCGCACGCGCGGGGACCACTCTGTGACCGTTGCCCCAACGGTCACGGCCTCGGGAACAGCCCCGCACGCGCGGGGACCACATCGACCATGACGGACCCGGTGAGGTAGGCGAGGGAACAGCCCCGCACGCGCGGGGACCACGCAGCAAGCTGCACGGAGGTTTCAGCCAAGTGGGGAACAGCCCCGCACGCGCGGGGACCACCGCGGTCATCGGCGGGCGTCTCAGGCCACCAGGGGAACAGCCCCGCACGCGCGGGGACCACATTCGAAGCGAAGTTGATGGGTCGGCTGCCTGGGGAACAGCCCCGCACGCGCGGGGACCACTCCAGCCCGCCGCCGCCCGTCGCCGCGCTGATGGGAACAGCCCCGCACGCGCGGGGACCACTCCAGCCGCGGCGGTTTCGGCTCGCTGCGGCCGGGAACAGCCCCGCACGCGCGGGGACCACTGCCGCCCGCCGCTCGGCCTCGGTCGCGGCCCGGGAACAGCCCCGCACGCGCGGGGACCACCCCCCTCCCGGACACGGTGTACAGATTCCCTTGGGAACAGCCCCGCACGCGCGGGGACCACAGGTCGTGACCAGCGGCTTTGTCAGGCGGGGCAGTGGTTTTTGCTTACTTTCAAAGATTCCGGCATACCCGGCATTTGTTCAGGCATCGGCAGGCGGCTCCGCTCGTGGAGGGTGTGGGGCCATTATCGGCGGCCGTATTTGCGGCGTTGGGCGGCTTTGCTCCAGTTCTGTTTCGGGGGCTGGGGTGGGCGGCCGGTTTCCGGTGGGGTGGTTCGGGGGGCTGGTCGGTGGAGGAGGGTGAGTCCTTCGTGGTCGGTGGGGTGCCAGGCGTGGTGGTGGGTGCGGAAGGTGAAGCCTTGTTCGGTGTCGGTCTGGTGGACGAGGAGGGCGCGGCCTTGGTTGGCGTACTGGCGGACTTCGTCCCACAGGAGGTCGCGGATGCGGGCGGTGGGGGAGCCGAGGAAGACGCCGGGGGAGATTTCCAGGAGCCAGCGGGTGAGGAAGCCGCGCAGGCCGGCGGGGCAGTTGGCGAGGATGATGACGGTCACCACAGCACCTCGTCGCCGTAGTTGCGGCCGCTTTCCAGGTGGGCATCGCCGTCGGATTGCAGGGTCACGCGGTCCTGGTCGTTTGGGGTGTCGTCGTTGTGGTGGAGGAGGGTTTTGATGTCGTTGACGCAGCGGTTGAGGAGGTTGGTGTTGTTGATGCGGTTGCGCAGGGCTCGGCGGGTGCGGGAGGCCACGTCGTCGAGGCCGTCGGCGGCGGCGTCGAAGGCGGCGGGGATGGCGGTGTCGGTTTTGTAGAGGTCGGCGATGTCCAGGACGAAGGAGCGTTCGTGGCCGGAGTGGACGAAGCCGAGGGCGGGGGAGCAGCCCAGGGCGGTGACGACGGCGTGGGCGATGCCGTACATGCACTGGGCGGCGGCGGTGACGGCCTGGTTGGGGGCGTCGCCGGCGGCGAAGTTGTCGCGGTGGTAGTCGCGGCGGATCCAGGGGACGCCGGTGCGGGCGGATTCGCGGCGGTAGCAGTCTTTGAGGCGGCGGCCTTCCATGGACAGCAGGTCCTGGCGGGTGCGGCCAGTAGGGTCTTCGTCGGGAAAGCGCAGGCGGTACATGGCGCGGGCGACTTCCAGCCGGGTGCGCCGGTTGGCCCAGGCGCTGGCGTGGGCTTCGGCCAGGGCCGAGGAGCGGGTCAGGGCGCGGCCGCCGGCGTAGAAGCGCACGCCGTGCTCGCCGGCCCAGACCACGCCGGCGCCGCATTCGCCGAGGACGGACATGGCCTGGTGGGTGATGCGGGTGCCGGGGCCCAGCAGGAGGGTGCCGATGGTGGCGGCCGGGATGTGGGTGGTGCCGTCGGTGTCGGTGGCGGTGATGGCGTTGTCGTCGCGGTGCACGGTGCACCGTTCCAGGTAGATGAAGGAGAGCCGGTCGCCGACCCGGGCCAGTTCGCGGGGTGTGGAGGTGCTGCGGCGGCTGACGGTGCTCATCGGCCGCCTGCCGCGGCCAGTGTCATCAGGCCGCAGCCGTAGGCCTTGGACTTGCCCAGGCCGTGGGTGAGGGTGCGGCGGAAGGCGACGAGATCGGTGATGCGCAGCCGGCCGTCGAAGGTGACCCGGGTGAAGCGGACGTCCTGTCCGGCCTGTTTGGCCGGGGGGCGGCGGAACTGGAGCGGCTGCTGGTCGCGGACGATCAGCTCGTAGGCGTCGCTGTGCTCGGTCAGTTGGCGGTCGGCGGGCTTGGGCACTATTTCGAAGCCTGCTTTCTCCTGGCGCTGGAGCAGCCACTGCATCTGGTGGCGGGGGGTGACGTGTGCGGCGCGTTTGGTGCGGGCGCCCGGGGTGTCCTGGGGCAGGCGGATGTGGTGGACGGGGTTGGCGGTCAGCCGGAAGCCCCAGGTGTCCCCGGCCGCCAGGGCGTCGAGGAACTCGCCGTAGGCGAAGGTGGTCCAGCCGGGGGTTTCCAGGGTGGGCCAGCCGGCTTGTTTGACGAGGTGGGTCAGGTCCGGGCGGGTGGGGCTGACGATGAACAGGGTGGTTTCCGCCGGGGAGGTGCGGTCCACGCGCCACAGGATGCGGGGGCCCTGTCCGTCGCGGGGCGGGCGGTCGGGGAAGGCCATGTTGACGGCGCCGTGCATCAGGTGGGGGGAGCCGAGCAGCCGGCGGGCCTCGGTGCGGCCGGTGTTGACACGGAAGCGGGTCAGGTACATCAGGTGGTCCTCGGAGGCGGGGGCGTCGCTGGTGATTCAAAGGGGAGGGGGGTGAGGCCGGTGGTCGGTTCGTGGGCCGGGGGCGTGTCGGGGCGCACGGCGGTGGCCTGTGTGCTGCGGACGCCGCGCAGCGCGTAGCGGCGGTGGCGCGGGTCGTAGCTCACGGGGGTGTCCCGCAGGGAGAAGTCGGGGACATCTCCGGGCGGGCAGTCGAGGAGCACGTCCAGGACTTCCGGCCCGGGCGTGGCGTCGTGTCCGGCGGTGTGCTGGAGCTGTAGCACGTACCAGTCCGATGCCTGCCATTCGGCGCGGTGCAGGGCCTCTTCCAGGGGGGCCTCCTGCGGCGGGCCCATGTCGAGCCGCTGGGACGGGGGGCAGGAGCGGCGGCCGAGGTAGGGCAGGAAGCGGGGGCACAGCAGCGCTTCATAGAGCTGGTGCAGCAGCCTCGGGTCGCCTTCGAGGCCGGCGACGAAGACGGCGTCGGCCAGGTAGAAGCGTTCGGACAGCGGCATGGCCTTGCCGGAGTCGGCGTGGTGGGCGGTGTGGAAGTCGCGCAGCCGGGAGCCGGGCTGGTCGATGCGTACGCCGAAGCGCAGCGCGGCCAGGTCGGAGAGGTCCGCCTGGCGCGGGCGGCCCTGGGCCGCGGCGAGCAGGCCGAGCACGCCGCTTTTCGTCGGGGCGTTTTCGGTGCTGCGGCGCGCGAAGCGGGCCGCGGAGCCCCAGGCTTGCAGCGGGCCGGCGAGCCGCAGGAGCAGCACGCTCATACGCCGGACTCCAGACGCCCCGCGACGGCGGCCTCCACGTCCTTGACCAGTTCCGCCAGCGTGACGCTGGTACCGAGGTCCTTGAGGGCCTGGGTTTCCTCGCCCACCCGCAGGACCCAGCCCTGCTCGCCGTCCGGCACACCGAACGCCTTCTCCAGCTGCGGCACGTAGCTTCCCAGGCGCTTGCAGGCTTCCTCCAGGAAGCCGCCGTTCGCGCCCTGCGGTACCGGCTGTTCGAAGGCGCCGACGAAGCTGACGGGGCGGCGGGTGCGGAGCTTGACGATCACCGCGGACGGCAGGGTGTGGTTGCCGAACGTGTTGATCTTCCCGGTGGGCAGCGAGGTGATGAACCCTTCGAGGAAGGCGGCCACGGCCTTCTGCGCGGGAGTCGACGGCGCCTCGTCGGAGCGGAGGCCGGTGCCCAGGGTGCGGTGCAGCTCGTCGACGTCGACGGCCGCGTAGCGGTAGAGGGTGGCGGAGTTGAAGTCGATGGAGCCGATCATTCCGGCGCCCATCTCGGCGTCGGTGTTCTTGTCGTCAACGGCGGTGTAGTAGTCCGATTCGATCTCGGACTTGTGCACGCTGATCGCGTGGGCGACCTGGGTGGCGGCCTCCACGTTCAGGTCGGTGGAGTCGGCGACCATCCGGCCGAACAGCGCGATGTCCACCGAGTGCCGGGTGTCGACCGCCTGCTGGGCCGCCGTCTTGTTCTCCTTCTTCTTCAGCGCCGCCTGGAAGCTCTTGAGGCCGTCGCCGGCATCCAGTTCGATGGCCAGGGCGGCCAATGCGTCGAGCTGGCGGGTGCTGAGGAACATCAGGTACGAGGACTCCGGCGCCGCGCCGTTCGTTGCTTCTCCCTCGGCCTGGTCGTCCTTCCTCTTGCGCTTGGGCACTTCGATCTTGGAGCCGGTCGCCGCCTGGAGCATCTCGGCGGCCAGGCCGACGGCGTGGGCCGGATCTGTCGCCGGGGCCAGGGCGGTGATCCGCTCGGCCAGCACCTCGGCGACCTTCTTGGTGCGCACACCCAGCTCCGAGGGGGGCAGCAGGTCGTTGAAGGCTTTGCGGGTGGCCCGCTTCCACGCCTGGCTGGAGACCCGTGCCCGCCGTACACCGCCATACAGGGCGGATTTGGGGGTTCCGGTGTCGTCGCGGTTGAGGTTGCTCGGCGGGACGGTCTGGAGGATGTGGATGTCGACGATCGTGCGGCTCATCAAGGTCTTCCGTTCTGGGCTGGTAAGTGGGTCGGGTACGGGCTTCCGCGGCGAGGCGTGGGCCGTGTGCTGAAGGTGGCGGTGCTGGTGCCGGTGGGACATGGCGACGCGACGCATCGGCCACTCCCCTCCGGTGGCTCAGAGGCCGGGGTCGGGCTCGTCGGTCTCGGAGAGGGGCGGTGTGTCTTCGGCGCTGTCCTCGCCTTCACCGCCCGGCCGGGCCTGCCGGCTGTAGGACAGGTACAGCTCCCGTCCCCAGGTGCGGCGGACGCTCGCCCGCAGATCCTCGTTCTGCCAGCGGCACAACTGATCGGCGAGCCGGGCGTAGTCGAGCGGGATACGTGCGGTGCGCAGCAGCAGAACGACTTCGCGCAGGCGCACGGCGAGCATGTCAAACGAGGTCGAGGTGCCGATACGGACGAAGCGCTTGCGCAGCGTCTCGTTGAGTTCATCATCCAGACGAGGAGCGGAACGGGCTTGCTGCCGGTCCGGCTCCGGCTCGCCGTCAGCGGCGGGGCCGGCGTCCCCACCACCTCGGGCCAGGGCGCGAACCGCACGTCCCAGGCTCCAGCCGGGCTCGTACATGGCCGCATCCCGTACGGACTGCTGATGCAGCGCCCACAGCGTGACCGCCACATGAACGGCGTCTTCCTCGGCCCGCGTGCTCCCCTCACGCTGGTGCCGTGCGTGCTGAGAGAGCAGCTCCGGCGGTGCTTCGCTGCCTGCCGGGTCGGCCCCGTTCGCTTCCCGTCGCTTTTCCCAGACCCGCGCGAGGTCCTCCAAACCGTCGATGCCCCAGATGTCCGGGGTCTCGTGCACGGTCCGGCCGGCAGCCCGACGCAGCCGCGCCAGAATCGCGACGGCAACCGGCACATCCTGGCGGTAGAGATGCTGAAGCCGGCCGATGCAGCGAGCCGTGGCCACCTCTGGGGCGCTCCGCTGGTAGGTACTTCGGTGCGTGCGCTTGGAGCTTTCCGTTCGGCGGTCTGTGCGTGGCTGCGGGCCGGTGGTCATAAGGCGGGCTCCGTCTGGTCATCGCGGCGCAGGGATGCAGGTGCCAGCGCCGGCGTGGTGGTGGGGGCGGTTTCGGGTGACGAGGCGAGGCGGCCTGTGGCCTGCGCACTGCCCGGCCGCACCACTGCGTCGGGCAGGACCTTGTTCAACCGGCGGTGGAACCAGGTCTCCGCGACGGCGTCATTGACCCAGGTCGGGCCGTACCCGGGAAGCTCGGTGACGCGACCCTCCGATGCGGCCGGGCCAGCGGAATTGAGCAGGTCCCGGCCGAGCCGGAGGATGCGGCGGCGCACCGTGGCCCGCCACTGCTTGCGGGCCTCCTGCGGATCGGAGTACGTGGCCAACGTGGCCAGCCACTGCCGGTAGGGACCATCCAGCGTCCCGAAGCCGAGGTCGCGGGCGGTCTGCGTGGCGGGGGCCGCATCCGTCCCGGCGGCACGCGCCAGATTCCCGGCAAGGTGGCCCAGGGCGCGTACGGCTTCATCCGCGTCGGCGACCGCGTCGACCGCCGCGGTACAAAACGCCGCGTGCTCCTGGTGCAGGAGCACCGCAGGCAGGACCACCGAGTCATCCACGATCTCGTCCACGACGGACTGCTGCGTGCCGTACACGGCACCGATCAGCCGCAACCGGATCAGCGCCCGCGGATCAAGGACGCCCTCGGTGGTCAGCATCGAAGACCAGCGCACGACCCCGGACGGCAGCGATACGGGCACCCCCCGCCCGCTGTCGTCCGTGGCGGCACGGCGGGTGCGCAGCAGGCTGTCCAGGCCCCGCCAGGCCGCCCGGCTCGGATCGTGCTGCTGCGGCATGTACACCAGCGGACGGCCCTGCTTCTTCTCCTGCGCCGGGCTGCGCCGCCACCCCGACATGGGCTCCAGCTTCCACGGCGCCGACATCGCCAGCGGATCGCCATAGCCCAGGACCACTCCCGTGACGGCACCGTCCTCGGCGTGCAGCCGGATACGGCGGGACTGCCAGGTGTACAGATCCCGCAGCCCGTCCGGCCGACTGATATCCGAGGCCGCCCCGCGCGGCCCCGGACCGAACGGCTGCTCCCGCCGCCACGCCGGCCGGTCTTCACCGCCCGTGCCCGCGTGGTCCGCCATCTCGACGATGCCCTCGTCGAGGGCGATGAGGTTCAGCAGCAGCGTCTCGTGAAGGTTCGCTCCCTCGGCGAAGATCCCGCCCAGAGTGCCGGCCGATCCCACGCCCAGAGGGTAAACCTTGCCGGCTTTGGCCCGGCCGTCCCCGGCCATGGCGGACTTGATACCGGAAGTGTCGTAAGCGTGGGCGTGCACCAGCCACCGGGCCGCCTCGGCGTACGAGAGCCGGTCCACGCCCGGCCGGCGCATGGCGAAGAACGGATCGCCGTTGGGGACGTCGGCGACCAGCCGGTTCAGCGAGGCGATCTCGTCCTTCTCCGTACGCAGCCCGCTCACCTGGAAGAACGGCCGCTCGGGGTGCAGAAGGTCGAAGCGGTTTCCGTAGCGGCGAAGGTAGTCCAGCACCGGGGCGAAGGGGGCGTCCGCCTGCCACAGCTCCTCCCAGCCCTCCAGGTCCGCCGGGCCGTCCAGGGCATCGTGCACCACAGCGAGCAGCAGTCGCAGCAGAGCCAACTCCTGTGTGGGCACGTCCCCTACAAGCCGCCGCAGCTCGCGGGTCTGCGCGAAGAGGTCCCGCAGTGACAGCTCCTCGGTGCTGCCGTCCAGGCGCTGTACCGGCAGCCACGGGCGGGTGACCAGATCGAAGGACGGCGGCGCCGCAGCGTCAGCCTGAGCGGTTCGCGACATCAGTGGGCCCGCCTCCTCTGCGCGCTTCCGCGTGCTCGAAGGATCGGCTGACGCCGTCTGACAAGAGGCCCCCTCGGGCACGGCCACTGGCGTCGGTCCCGACGCAGGGCTCGTAACCTCGCTGTCCGCTGCTCGCCCACGATCTTCTCCGTCCCCAGGCGGGGTTCCTGCTTCGACCGTTCCGCGCCCGCGTGCGGTCGAGGGCAGCACCCGCAGCCCGTCGTCCTTGCTGTAGCTGAGAACGAAGCCTGACAGACGGGTCTGACAATCCTCATCGAGAACGAGGAACAACTCCCCAGCCAGCCACGGGCATTCCTTCACCTGCCAGGCGTCCACCCGGAAGCGTTCCAGCTCCTCAATCGTCCGGTCGATCACCCAGGGCTTACAGAACTGCCAGGGCAGCGTGATCGCACTCGCCGCGGCGGCCTCGGCAGCGCGCCGGCTCGGCAGGAAATCAGTGGGCAGATCCAGACCGCCCCGCCCGCCGTCCAGCCACGGCACGGTGACCAGTCGGCCGTCCCGCAGCCGCTGGACGACCAGAACCTCCAGGCTCTCCGGGCTGTCGCGCACCTGCGCACGCCCCGCCCGGCTGTCGTCCGCGTCCCCGGCATTGGCCTCCAGCCAGCCGATCACCGGCCGCCCCGCCCGCCGCACCGGCCCCAGAAGGAAGTCGCCGGCCGCTTCGCGTTTCTTCTCAAGGAGGTGAAGATGTTCCGCGCGGGCATCAGCCAGTCTCCCGGCCCACTCAGAAGGACCGACCTCGGTGCTCCCGTAGACTTCTTGGACCAGCGGGCTGATGTGGTCCGGCAGCACCAGCGGAACGCCGCCGAGATACGGACCCAGGACCGCCAGTGTGCGCAGCAGGAGGTGCTCCCCGTAGATGGATACCGAGCCTTGGACCGGCTGCGGGGGAGTGGATGACCAGTCGGCCACGCCGGTCACCAGGCACCGGGCATGGGCCAGGCGCGGTGGCCGCACTCGCGGGTGGCGGTGCAGACGCCCCATGCGCTGCAACAACAGGTCGACGGGCGCGAGATCGGTCACCAGCAGGTCGAAATCCACATCCAGCGACTGCTCGACCACCTGACTGGCCACCACCACGTGCGGCCCCGCCGGCCGGTCGCCGCCGGGACCGAACCGCTCCCGCAACTCCGTGTCCTTAGCGGCCCGGTCGGCAGCCAGAAAGCGCGAATGCGCCACGGTCACCGCACCGTCCCCGAACCGCTCCCGCAGCACATCGGCCGCCTCCAGCACCCGATCAACGGTATTGCGCACCACCAGCGCACAGCCCCCGTCCGCCAGCTCCGCTGCCAGCCGGTCGGCCAGCAGGACAGGGTCGTCCTCCAACCGTTCCAGGTGCACGTCCGTACGGCGACCAGAGGCCGCCGCGGGCCGCGCCACTCTGGGTGTGTCGCCCGGGGCCACCGTGGTGATCAGCGGGTAGGCGTCATCGGGCACCGCCTCCGGCCCCAGCCCGTCTGCGTCCACCGGAGCCCCCGCGTACGCGGCGGCCAGCGCCCGCCTGCGATCCGCCGGCAAGGTGGCCGAGAGCAGCACGACCGGAACCCGGTAGGCGGCGAGCCACTCCAGCACACGGTCGAGATAGCGGCTCATATACGCGTCATAGGCATGGACTTCATCGATAATGACGACCTTGCCTGCCACCGCCAGATGCCGCAGCGCCAAGTGCCGGCTCTTCAGCCCCGCGAACAGCACCTGATCAACGGTGCCCACCGCGAAAGAGGCCAGCAGCGCCTTCTTACGGCCACGCAGCCACCGATGAGCATGAAGCCCGGCGGGCTCGGCGCGCTCGGCAGCACGCTCGGCACCGACCCGGTCGGGCCCGTCCAGCTCGACGGCGGCAATCGCCCGCCGCTCTCTGCGCATCATGCCCGCCCACACGTCGTTGAGCGCAGCCTTGGCATGCGCCAGAACGACAGAGCGGGGGCCGTCCAGCGGCAGCCTGTCCAGCCACGCCAGCAGACGCGGGAACATGGCATCCCCCGTGGCCCGGGTAGGCAGTGCCACCAGACAGCCGCCCGCCCCGGTCCGCGCCGCCAGAATCTCCGCGGCAGCGAAGGCGGCCTCCGTCTTACCCTCACCCATCGGCGCCTCGATCATCAGCAACCCCGCCGCCGACATCGACCGCGCCATCCGCACCGCTTCCTCCTGAACGGGCCTGATGCGCGCACCCTCGGGCAGAGCGAACCGCTGCGCGAACAGTGCTTCCGCGGCCTGCTCCGGTACCTGCGGCGTCCAGGGGCCCGGAAGATCCAGGCCCTGCCACGCGGCCCTCAGCCGGCGTGCCTCGCCGACCGGACCGGCTGGCTGCCAGGACAACGGATCGTAGGGGAAGAGCTCAGGAGCGCTGGCGATCCAGTCAGCGAGAATGACAACAGCCGTCAGGGCCACCTGTACCGGCTGCGGCAACCGGACCGACCGCCACTCCTCGAACCTGTCCGCTACACCAGCGAATTCGGCACACGCATCCATCAACTCGAAGTGGACGCGCCGCCATATCGCATCACTCGGCCCGGGATGCCGCAACAGTCGCGAACGAAGCTGGAGGTCGTGAATCTGCTGATGTTCGGGCGGTGTCCCATGATGCCCGCCCGCCACCACCGCGAACTGGCCGGAGGTACGGGAGTTCATGCCGAACCGTTCTGCCATCCACTCCTGCAGGAGCAACTGGCCTGCCAGGCCGTGCGGCGCCAGCCGCCGATCCTCTCCGTACTCCACAACGGAAGGCATATCGAGCCCGGCGGTTCGCATGGCGTCGGCGAGAGGCTCCACCTGACAGGCGAAGGCGGGCGTGGCTTTGCCGATGTCATGGACGCTACCGAGAAAGGCAACGAGCCGTCGCGCGTCTGTCTCCCCAGCAGGAAGGGCCTCAGACACCAGGCGTCTGACGTTGCCCGCCAGCCATGTATCCCACAACTTCCCGGCAACTGCACCAGCATCGGCCATGTGCCTCCACAAGGGAAGCCACCCCTGGGACTTCTGGTCATGCTTGGCCCAGGCCTTGCGGGCAGCAGAGGACAGGCACGCAAACGGACCTTCGTCAGACGACCGGCTGGCACCCACAAGTTTATCGACCACGGCTAATCCCACTTCCAGCGCGTTTCCTCGGGAGGGTGATGAAGCCACCTACAAGGTGCGTACGACCCCAGACGCGAAGTCCTGCATCGGTCGCCGAGACCCGGCGCCTTTGGGTAACGGCGCCGGGCAAGTAGATCGTTCAGCTGTGTAGAGCCGTACCGGCAGATACAGCTACGCCAGCAAAACCACCACGATCACGATTACGGCAGCTCCCCATACCCAGGGCCCGATGGTTGAGGGGGTGGCGGGGAACGCGGCGATCAGCGTGAGTAGCGCTTCTTTCGGGGCGAGAGGCGGGCCTAAGGGCTTTGCGGAAGCATTCTCCACAGGTAGGATCTCCATGTTCTAACGGTTGTCGTGACTGTTAGTGAAGAGCCGAGTCCGGCTGCCTCGTTGCACCGAGGTGGATCAGCGGACTCGGCTCTTTTGCGCAAGGGCTGCGATGCAGCCCGAAGAGCTTCTGCAGACGAGACAGTAGGCCGATCGACGTCGGCGGGTCAACTCCCTAGTTGGATTGGGGTGTTGCAGAATCAAGTGGTTCCCAGTTGTAGGAAGTGGCCGCGCTACCCACTGGGCGAGACAGGCAGCCTGCCTAGCCCAGCCTGAGCCCCGCAAGTGCGGGGAGAACGCAGACGCCAGCGGTTCCCAGGGGTCACCCCCGCACGCGCGGGGACCACGGACATCGGCACCGTAGCGATCAAGACGAAAGGGGACCACCCCCGCACGCTCGATGGAGGGCTCGAACGGGTCCGAAGGTAGCGCCCGGGACCATCCCCCGCACGTGCGGGGACCACCCCCTCCGCCGCGGCGGCGCCGGCGCGTTGCCGGGATCACCCCCGCACGCGCGGGGACCACAGTGTGACGCCGCGCAACCCCAACAACGGACGGGGATCACCCCCGCACGCGCGGGGACCACACCTGTTCCGGGGCCGGCCGCAATGAGGTGCAGGGATCACCCCCGCACGCGCGGGGACCACTGAGCGCCGTGGTTCGGCGTCGGCACCGCGTAGGGATCACCCCCGCACGCGCGGGGACCACACGACGGCGGAACTCCCAACAGCAGCACCGGCGGGATCACCCCCGCACGCGCGGGGACCACTGGAGGGGCGTACGTGTCGGGCGGTCATGGGGGGGATCACCCCCGCACGCGCGGGGACCACGCGGCGCTGGACTTCTTGGTCGCCAGCGGCCCGGGATCACCCCCGCACGCGCGGGGACCACTACGGCACGTACCGGAAGTTGAAGCCGCCGACAGGATCACCCCCGCACGCGCGGGGACCACTGACGATCGCAGAGACGGCCGGACGCCTCAACGGGATCACCCCCGCACGCGCGGGGACCACTTGAGCATGCCGACGGCGCCGTGGCCCAGGCCGGGATCACCCCCGCACGCGCGGGGACCACCGGGCCCGAGCCGCTGAACGTGAGGCGGAGGCGGGATCACCCCCGCACGCGCGGGGACCACCGGCGGTACGACAACGCCATCGAGGCGGACGAGGGATCACCCCCGCACGCGCGGGGACCACGCGTGCTGGCTCTGGTCCTGGCGCTCGTCGTTGGGATCACCCCCGCACGCACGGGGACCACTCGGCGTACGTCAAGGACGCGGAGGATGCTGCGGGATCACCCCCGCACGCGCGGGGACCACGCACCGCCCGTCGCGTAGGAGTGCCCGCCGCCGGGATCACCCCCGCACGCGCGGGGACCACGGCGAGCTCGTCCACGGAGACATCGGGCCTCAGGGATCACCCCCGCACGCGCGGGGACCACAACGTCGCCAGCGTCCGTCCCCACTGCTGGAGGGGATCACCCCCGCACGCGCGGGGACCACTACTCCTCCGCACGCTCCCACGGACCGAAGAAGGGATCACCCCCGCACGCGCGGGGACCACCCTCCGATCACTCCATGGGAGGTGCCATGAACGGGATCACCCCCGCACGCGCGGGGACCACCTGTGGTCCCCACACAGGGGCTGCCACCGGTTGGGATCACCCCCGCACGCGCGGGGACCACGTCGCGGATGCTCTGCACGGCTGTGACGCCGCGGGATCACCCCCGCACGCGCGGGGACCACAGGCTCTGGGGGTGCTGGTTCGGGAGGGGCTGGGGATCACCCCCGCACGCGCGGGGACCACGGCGGTGTCGTCATGGTGGGCCTTCCTGGACCGGGATCACCCCCGCACGCGCGGGGACCACAACGGCGTTGTCCACCAGGACGGCCGCGAACTCGGATCACCCCCGCACGCGCGGGGACCACGGCGCGTTCGACCCTGAAACCGGAGCGCTCACGGGATCACCCCCGCACGCGCGGGGACCACAGTTCGCGACCAGCAGTTTTATCTGGCGGAGCGCAGGTTCTTACTCACTTTCGAGAACTCCGGCATTTCTACCTAAGAGGATGTTTGAGGTGGAAGCCTAGTGACCTGATCACGGTACTACCCGCAGGCGGTGGGCCTGTGTCGTCGATGTCGTCGGTCTTTTGTGAGGGGGAGTTGAAGGGCGCAGAAGGCTTGGGTGATCGAGTCGGGGGTGTGGTGCGCACCGCTCCGCATGCGGACTGTGTATTTGGCCGGTCTGGGGCCGGTTTCGCCCCGCGGTGGTCGTGCTCGGCGTCGTCGGCAAAGCTCGGCGAGATGACCTCGCCGCAGAGTGTCGCCTGCCCGTGCGTTGAGAATCGTTACGTGCGGGAGTCAAAGTTCGGCGACGTGTGCTGCCTGAATGGGGCCGTGTAGGGTCGCGGCCCGGGCCCGGTGAGTGACTACTGTGCGTAGCTGCTGGGAGAGCCGGTCCTGCAGTTCTGTGGCGGTCTGGTCGGCGGCGTGCGGCGTGGGCTTCGGGGGGGCCTGTCGCCTTGACCGGAACGCTGCGGGCTCCGAATGGAACTCAAAATCTGGTGAGGCAATTGCCTCACCGCTCCGGGGCGGCCGGGATCGGAGCGGGCGGAGCAGGATCGAATCGGATGCATATGTCCGATTGCTCGGCGAAACCGCAGGTGAGATGGGCCACCCGTTTAGGTTCGAGTCCCACCCGCCCCACCAGCAAAATCGATCTGACCTGCGGAAACGCGGTCGGAGAGGCCGGTTGCGCGAGACGTTTGCCTCAGCGCGCTGAGGCAAACGCGGCCCTGTGTGGCCCGGTCGAGCACCCGGCCCCCTGGTGACCTGGGGTTTCGGAGCGGCGCCGGAGTGGGAGTCGTAGTCGATGCTCCCACGGCCGTTACGGAAGACTCCCCACCCGGATCGAACAAGAGCGTGTCGCGATCTCCACGCGGCCCGGACCTGTACCGCCCATCTCGCGGCCAGAAGCACGGCCGTAACCGTCACGGCGCCGAGAGCGGCGATGTGACGTGCCCGGCCTGCGCCCCCCTCCCGGGGAGTGCCGGAAGGTGGCGAAGCCGCCGTCCGCGATGACGGCACGGCCGTCGGAGGAAAGCTACGGCGCCGACGGAGCCCCAGCGGCCGCCGGTGACGCCGGGCGGCTGGCGAACAGGTGGCCGGCGGGGTCTTCCCGTCGCGTGGGCGACGATCGGTCGGCCGATGGCGAGGGTGCACCGAGGTCCGGCCTTCCGTGGCGTTCGGATCGGCTCCGTGCACGCTGGTACCACACCGACAAGGACAACACCCGCGAATCAGGCACGGGAGCAGCCCCGCACGCGAGGGCACCACATCCTTGAGGGCATCGAGAAGAGAGGCCGGGGCCCTGCTGGGAGCCGAGGCGCGCAGCCCAGGGGTTCGACTCCCTGGGCTCCGCCCGACGAGAGGCCCTCTGGCCTGTGGAAACGCGGGCCAGAGGGACTGTTCTTACGTTTTGGCCGGCGTAATTGGGTCACTGCCTTCCTTTCCGGCAGTAGGCATGCGTGCATCGAGGCCAAGGAAGGCGACTGAGGGGAGGCTCCCCGCGTCGTCCGCCGGCGCGCAGGCAGAGCCCGCAACGGCAAACGGGAGTCCGAGGTCTTCGACGGTCTCTCCGCAGCCGAGCGCTTCCGTGATCTCGTGGAAGGCCATGACGAGCAGTGGCCGCCTGGATGGATACGTGACCGAGGCTTCAACCAGGACGCCATGAGTCGGCAGTTGGCGAGCCGCACGGTGCGCAGTCCACCGGCACGTTGCCGCGGCCTCTGGATGCCTGGTCCTCACCGAGTCTTCAAGCAGCGGGCCGGAGCCGCTCCTATGCTCGGCAGGGCTCGCCACCACGGAGCATGCTGGTGTCCTGCCGGGCCGCTGCAGCCGCCGAGCCCATATCTCTGGTAGGTCCGCACATACGCAAAGCGGTCCTTCACGACGGAGGCGCGAAGGACCGCTGGATCAGGTTGGCGAGCGTCAGTAGGGCCGCGAACGATTCCGGTCCGACCGCTTTGCTGCTTCTGCAGTGCTGCCGGACGCATGCCACCGGTGATCAGCGCGGTTGCGGCCGGGAACGGACGGACTCTGCTCGGGCGGGTCGGGCTGGTCTGGGAAGTCAGAGGCTGAGGGCGTCAAGGTCGACGGCTGCGGCCATGGCCCGGGCTCCGGCGTCGTTGAGGTGCATGCCGTCTCCGCTGTCGAAAGCGGGATGGATGTGGTCAGGCCGGGCAGGGTCCTCCACGGCGCGGGCGACGTCGAAGACGGCATCGAAGGTGCCGCTGGTACGGATCCACTCATTGACCTGGCGTCGCGCGGCGAGGCCCTCGGGAGTGTTGTGGCCGGGATAGACGGCACCGGCGAAGGGGCCGATGGTCGCCGCGTGGATCGCCAGTTCGGCGTCGTGCGCGCGACGGGCCAGTTCGGCGAAACCGGCGATCAGCTCGTCGGCGGTGGCGGGCGGCAGGCCGAGCATGCCGGGCAGGCCCAGATCGTTGATACCGAAGTTCACCAGGACGTGGGTGGCACCGGGCACGGAGAGTACGTCCCGCTCGAAGCGTGCGAGGGCGTGTTCGCCGATCTCGTCGGTGAGCAGCCGGTTGCCGGCGATGCCCTGGTTGACGGCCCAGCCCCGCTCCAGGCGTCGGTTGAGCGCGTCGACCGAGCGCTGGTTGGCGCCGTGGGTGGTGCCGACACCCTCGAACCAGGAATCCCCGAACGCGACGGCGACCGCCACGTTCTCGGCCGTGAGGACGTCGACACCGGTCACGTAGTACCGGCCGTGAACCTGCTCGGCCCCGGGAAGGCTCGCGACACCGGCTTGGTTGCCGCCGGCGACGTAGGTGGTTTCGGCGGGCATGTGTGAGTAGGTGGCGAGACCAGTGTCTTGCGGCAGGTGGAGGCTGACCACCAGGTCGGTGCCGGCCCGCACGGGCAGGTCGACGGGGTCGCTGACGACCTCGTCACCTGCCGGGACCGTCACGTGCCCGGCTCCCGCGAAACGCAAGACGGCATCGGTCTCGGCAACGATCTCATCGGCGTTCTTGCGTTCGGCCACCCTGGCCTCGGCGACGGTCAGGGGAGTGCGGCCGTAGCGATTGGAGAGTCGTATCCGTATCTGCTCGCCGCCGCCGGCCATGTGCAGTACCTGGCGCACAGTCTGGTCGTGGAAGCCGCGCGGGTCACTGAGCTGGACCTTCTCGTACGGGCTGATTACCGCGCTGCGGAATCCGGCTACCCACTGCTTGGTCATGATGCGCCTTTCTTCTGTGGGGTGACTTCTGTGGGGTGAGGGGTGTCTCCTGCTGCCGCGCGGCTAAAACGGTGCGTTGCGCCGCCTTCACCCGTGTGCACCACCGTTGCGGTGCGGGTGGTGTGCAGCCGTATGGCGAGTGCCGCGCTGATGGCCAGGGTGGGCAGGCACAGGACGGCCAGGGTGGCCGGCAGGGCGCCGACGCCGTGCCTCTGGATGACCGCGCCCAGGGCGGGCGGGAAGGCGACGGAGCCGAGCATGGCCGCGGCGATGACGTAGGCCATGGCGTTGCCTGCGGCGGGCGCGGACCGGTTCAGCCAGTTCAGGCCGTTGGGGAAGATGGGACCGATGCACAGACCGGCTGCGGCATAAGCCCAGGGCGCGAGCCCGGGCACGAGGGCGAGCAGGACGCTGACGGTCATCAGGGCGCACGACGCGGTGACGATCGTGGCCGCCGACCAGCGGCGGGCGAGTGGTGCGACCAGGAAGCGGCCGATGGTCATGGCCAGCCAGTACATGGACGTCGCGACGGTCGCGGTGGTCATGCTGTGGCCGAGGACGTGCAGATGGGTGGGTTCCCAGTTGCCGATGCCGCTTTGCACCGCGAAGTGCAGCATGTAGATGGCGACGAAGCCGATGAGCACCGTGGCCAGGCGGCGCCCGCCGGCGCGGTGCGCGGGGACGGTCGCGGCTTCGGCGAGTTCGGCGGGGGTCGGCCGGGTGCGGATGCCGCGGACGCAGGCCAAGGGGATCAGGCTCAGCAGTCCGAGGGCGATGAATGCGGGACCGTAGCGGTCCGGGCCGATGACTGCGATGGCGGCGGGGGCAAGGACGGTGCCCAGGCCGAAGCAGCCGTGAGCGACATTCAGAAGGGCCGGTCCGCGGGCACCGAGGCCGATGAGGAACAGGCGGCTGATGGCGAAGTCGACGCCACCGAGGCCGAGCCCGGTGACGAATGCCGCCACCAGCATCAGCGGCCACACCCCGCACAGGCCGAAGGTGACAGTGCCCGCCAGCATGGTCAGGTACGACGCGGTGAGCAGGGCGCGGTTGCCGATGCGGCGGTGGATGGAGTGGAAGCCGAGGACTCCCACCACGGCGCCGAGCGACTGGGCGGCCAGGGCCAGGCCGGCGGTCGACTCCGCTAAGCCGAAGCGATCGCGCAGCGCGGGGACCACCGGCCCGTACAGGGCGAGCAGCGCGCCGATGACCAGCATGCCCAGGCACGACGCCACCACGGCGATACGGGAGAACAGAGGCTCCGGTCCGCCGGAAGGGGAGGAGGTGGGGCCGGCCGTCATCGCGGCTCCTTGTCCGTCGGTGCGAGCGCGGTGAGGAAGGTGGCGACGTGCTCGGTTGCCGCTTCCCGCGCGGCCTGCGGGTCGCTGTCGCTGATCGCCTTCAGGATCAGGGTGTGCCCGGGGTCCCCGTGATGCTCCTGCGGGCGGCGCACCCCACCGAGGTGGACCGAATCCCGCACGGAGCCGAGCATGCTGGCGTACAGGCGCGACAGCACGGGATTGTCTGCCGCTTCGACGACGGCCGTGTGGAATTCCACGGCTGCCCGGTTGAACTCACCGCCTCTGCCCTCCCGGTGAGCGGCCATCTGGCGCTCGTAGACGGCCGTCAGGTGGTCCAGATCCGCCTGGCTGCGGCGTTCGGCGGCGAGTCCCGCCGCCTCCACCTCAAGGCCGCGACGGGTTTCGAGGACGTACCGGAGCTCGGCGTCGGCCAGGTACCGGTGCAGCACCGTGTCGACCTCGTGAGTGCCGCGGACAAACGTTCCCCGGCCCTGTGCGGTCTCCAGCAACCCGACATGGACCAGAGCCTGTACCGCTTGCCGCAGCGTGCTGCGGCCGACCTGTAGTTCCTCCGCGAGTTCATCCTCGACGGGGATCTTGCTGCCCAGCGGCCACCTTCCGCTGACGATCTCGGTCTTCAGCCGTTCGATGGTGCCTTCGATCAACGCCGCACGGGGTACTGCGCGCATATCGCTCACCTCCACAAAGAACATATCATCACCCCTTAGTTAGGTAACCCTAACTCTCTTTGTCGGTGAGACTGTTCCGACGGCGAGCGTGGCTCCTTCACTGACATAACCGTGCCGGGAACGCAGCGGATGGTCGGCCGCATCGGCATCCGCGAACGGCGCCCACCGGTGCTCCCACCCGCTGCCCATGCCGCGCGCCTGCCGGGCGAGGCGGGAACAGGTCCGCGTCCAGAACCGCAGGGCTGCGGGCTCCAGCGGGGCGAGGTGCTCGATCACCGTCGTGTGCTGGCGTACCGAGGCGAGTCCGGCCTCGCGCAGCCAGCGGTGAATGTCACGGCTACGCAGCAACTGCCGTGCGTACGCGCAGGAGGGGGCTGTCGCGCGGAGGAAGTCGGTGAAGACGAACGGATCACCGGGTCGTACCGTGACCGTTGTGACGTCCGGAACCTGGACGGCCACCAGGCCACCGGGCCGCACGACCCTGCTCATCTCCTGTACCGCGCGGACGAGTTGTCCGTCGTCCAAGTGCTGGAGGACGTCGGCGCACCAGACAGCGTCGAACGTGCCGTCGGCGTGGGGGAGGTCGAGGACGGTCGCCTGCCGCACGTCAACGGCGTGCTCGGGAGCGTACTGGCGCAGGTGCGTGGCTGCGAGAGCTGTGTTCTCCGCGACCCGGTCGACGGCCGACACCTGTCCTTGCGGGCCCACCAGCTCGGCCAACCAGGGCAAGAAGTCACCACTGCCGCACCCCGCGTCGAGCACGTGCCATCCGGTTTCGATGCCTACCTGCTCCAGTGCGGACTGATGGGACTGCAGGCAGGCCGCGGACCGGGTTTCGGCCGGGCGGGCGCGGTCCCCGGCGCGTCGCTTCGGGGACGCGATAGCAGGTGCCGGCACAGTGGTCGGCTCTGAGCATTGGATGAGAGCCGGGGTGTCGTCGACGGACAACATGCCGATGGTCCTTTGGTCGCTGCGGGCGGGGCTGTTTCGGCCCCGTTGGTGGGTGTGCTGTCGCTGTGCGCACTGGTCTGCGCGGTGCGTGCAGTCCGCTTAGTTCCTGTCGGCGGCCAGCTCGACGGGGCGCGGCGCCGAGGACTCGGGCTCGGCGACTACGTCCACTCGAGCGCTCCTGGGCCGGGCCCGGCGTGTGGTCAGCAGGCGCATGGCCGGCATCTCCCACCACCGGTAGACGGCCCAGGCGAACACAAGGGTGATAGCTGCGAAGGCCAGGGCGAGCAGGGATGCCGTCCAAGCGTCCCAGGACTTGTCGTGGCCGAGCAGATCGTGCCCGGCCCTCAAGACGGTCTGGTGCACGAGGTAGAAGGCGAAGGACACTTCGCCCAGCCAGACCATGGTCCGGCCCCGTAGAGGAGAGTCACGGCCTTCCAGGTCGGCCATCGCGACAGCCGGGATGAACAGCGTCAGGGGAATCACGGTGATCGCGGCGAGACCGAAGAGGACCGGCGACCAGATGGCCGCCAGGTATCCGACCGCCAGCAGGCCCGTGGCCCACACAACGGGAATCCTTGGCCAGTCACCGCTCTTGACCAGCTTGGCCACCGCGATGTTTTCTCCCCGGCCGCAAGACCTGTACGAGCGGGGGAGCCGGAGAGCGGCCTGCCGGTGGCGCCGGCAGGAGCCGGTCGCGCATGGCACCCGTCGTCGTTTCAGTCCTCCAGGATCTGTACCAGGCGGACGGTGTCGGACAGGTATCGCTCGTAGGGGAAGCCGGCCTTGAGCAGGGCGTTGCGCAACTCGTCGTAGAGCGGTTTTCCGCTTTCGTGGAAGGCTTCGCGGCCGGCGGCGGTGAGTTCGACCAGTCGTCGCCGTCCGTGTTCGGGGTCGGGGCGGACCTGTACGAGTCCGGCTGCCTCCAGTGGGCGCAGTGCCCGGCTGATCGCCGGGTCGGACACCGACAGTGCTTGGGCGAGGCGGTGCTGGGTCACCGGTTGCAGGTCCTCCAGTGTTCCCAGCAAGCGCATCTGGCTGTAGCTCAGGCCGGTGGAGCCGTCGCCGCGCTGCCGCGCGGCCTCCCCGAGCAGGAACACCACGCGATGCAGCAGATCAGCGAGCCCGTCGTCCATGGGTCGAGCGTACCAGAGTCTTGCGAGGTTAATATTAACCATGCAAGACTCGCGGCATGAGTGAGACCTCTTACGTCGCGCAGTCCGCTGTTCCTCTGATCTGGGTGCTGGTCGCGGCCATCGGTGCGCTGATCCGCACCCGGCGCAGCCCCTCCCGCCAAGCGGCGCTGGAAACCTGGCAGCGGTGGTGGGCCGTCGCCGCGCTCGGCTGCGGCAGCCTGTGGCTGACGATCGCGTTCATCACCATCCCGGACGGGATGGCCGCCACGATCGGCTTCAACCGGAGCCCGTTCGAGTTCGAGATCGCCTTCGCCAACCTCGGACTCGCCGTCATGGGCTTTCGTGCCGCCTCACCCTCGGCCACGGCCCGTGAGCGCATCACCATCGGCCTCGGCGCCGGGATGTTCCTCTGGGGTGCGGTGATCGGCCACGTGTACCAGTGGTTCGCCAACGGCAATCACGCTCCGGGCAACGGCGGCGGGGTCCTGGTCTGTGACGTGCTCTTCCCCGCCGTCATGATCATCCTCGCCCGTCGCTCGCAACGGCTGTCCGCTGCCGAGCGGCCCGGCACGGCTGTCCACGCCTGAGGGCGACCGGCGCAATCCGCTGAACCGGTTTCAGCAGTGCTGAACCGGTTTCAGCAGTAAGGACGGGCCGGGCAAACACGGCCGGGCTCGGGGGCGGGGGAACCAAGGCCGTCGTTCAGCCCATCACGTCGGACAGGAGCCTCGCCGTGGCTTCGGGGGCCTCCACCGGGAAGTGGTGACTGCCCAGGTCGACGAGCACGATGTCGAGGCGGTCTCCGTAACGGTCGATCGCCTCCTGTGTCACCAAGTCGCGAACGGCGAACACGGTGATCGGCTGCTTCGTCTCGCGCAGCACCGCGTCCATGTCCCATCGCACCAGGCCCTCGATGGCGCGCAGGCCCGCGGGCTGCCGCACCGCGACCATCTTCTCGAAGTAGGCGTCCGTGAGAGCCGGGTCGGTCCCGGCCGGCGAACCCCCTTCGACGAGGCCGCGCACCGCCGCGGGGAAGTCGTCGTGGAACATGCCCACCACGGTGCTGATCCGTTCCTCGCTCTGCGCCGGGAACATGGACAGGTGGAGCAGCCCGTCGAGCGCGACCACGTGCGAGACGGCGTCGGGAAGCAGCCGGCCGACTTCGACGGCGACCGCCGCGCCAAGGGAGTGCCCGGCCACGACGGCCGTGGTCACCGACTCCGCCTCCAGTACGGCCGCCACGTCGCGGGCGAACTCCTCCATGGTCCACACCTCTCGCGTCGACCGGGACTCGCCGTGCTCGGCGAGGTCGACCGCGAGGACCCGGTAGCCGTCAGGCAGATGGCCGGTCACCGCGTCGAAGTCGCCGCGGTCGCACGCCCAGCCGTGGATGAGGACCAGAGCCGGCCCGTCGGCCGGGCCGGCGGCCGTGTACCGGATCGTTGTGTGGTCCGATCGCTGAACGACGAGGTTTTTGCTGATTCGGCCTGTGAGCGTCACGGTTTCCATGGGTATGCGCAAGTCCACTCGGGTCTCCTTGGCTCGCCTGCGGAGCGACGTCTCTCGGCAACAGGCTCTGACTCACGTTGATTCCCGTCCCGGGGTGCGCCGGCCCGGCGCGAGGAACCGGCAGAGGTGCTGCAGGCCGCTAGCCGGCTGCTCGGAGTGGGGCGTCAGCCGATGGGGTTGACGAAGGTGGCGGGGTGGGTGGCGCCGTCCTGGTGGATGAGGGGGCCCCAGGGCCACTTGAGGGTCAGGGAGGCGGTCTCGTCGGGCGGGGTGACGGCGACCGTGGCGGGCTTCCAGGAGCCTTCTTCGTTCTCCTTGGCCATGCCCAGGCTGATGGTGAAGTCGGTGCTGTCGCCGGGGCCCAGGGTGATCGAGCCGTGCCGGGCCGAGGAGCGGGCCGGCGACCAGCTGGGGCCGCCGGCGTCCGGCTTGAGGTCCACGCCTGCGAAGCCGCCGATCGTGCAGGTGCGGCCGCTGGTGTTGGTCAGCACGATGCTGGTGGTCGTTCCGCCGCTCGCGTCGGGGTCCGGCCTTGCGTCCTCGCCCATGGCGAAGGCCGCCTTGAGGCCGGAGGTGTGGCAGCGCTGGACGCCGGAGCCCGCCGTGCCGCCGCGCGCGGCCTGCGAACCGCTCGGCTGCTTGCCTGTGGAGCCGGATCCGGTTCCGGTGCTGCTCCTGGCGCCGGAGTCCGCCCTGATGTCGGAGCCCTGGGCGTCGGCGGAGGAGCCCGTACGGCTGGGGTCCGTGCCGCCGGCTTCCACGGCGGCCAGGCCCGCATCTTCCTGGCCTGCGGCCTTCGTGCCGGAGGCGTCCGAGCCGGAGCAGGCGGTCAGGGCGAGGCCGGCGGCCGCGGTCAGGGCCGCGGCGGCGAGACGCAGGGTGCGGCGACGGGCGGTGCGGGTGGCGGTGGAGCTCATTTCGGGTTCCCCCCGGGGCAGTTGGTGATGTTTCTCTTCGGTACGTCATCCACTCTGCCCGGGGGCGCCGGCGCGCGGCTGCCGCTCCGCTAACGGCCGGCCAACACCCCATACCCGCCGGCCATCACCGCACCTGATCACCCGCCCCGTGACGCGCATGCCGGAACGCGGCTCGGATTTCGCTGACCAGCAGGTTCGGCTGTTCCAGGCCGGGGAAGTGGCCGCCGCGGTCCATCTCGTGCCAGAAGCGCAGGTCGTGGTAGCGGCGCTCGGCCCAGCGCCGGGCGGTGGGCCAGGGTTCGGCCGGGAACAGGGAGCAGGCGGTGGGCGTCGTGACCGGCTGGGCGTTCTCCTCTTCGGCGCTGCGGGGTACCCAGCGCATGGTCTCCCAGTACCAGCGCGAGCTGGAGGCGCCGGTTCCGGTCAGCCAGTACAAAGCGATGTTCTCCACCTGCTGCGCCACGCTCACCCCGCCGCCGGACCCCGGCCGGGTGTCGGAGTAGGCGGCGAACTTCTCCCCGAGCCAGGCCGCGAGGCCGGCGGGGGAGTCGAGCAGGGCGTAGCCGAGCGTCTGGGGGCGCGTCGCCATGATCATGCCGAAGCCGTAGCCGTCCGCGAGGTGGGTGTCGCGACGCTCCAGCATGCGTTGTTCCGCCGGGGTGGGCGCGTTCCGGTCCTCGGGCAGGGGAGAGGCGAGCGGCATCGTCAGATGCAGACCGGCCACGCGCTCGGGCACCTGGCGGGCCAGTTCGGTGCTGACGAACGCGCCCCAGTCACCGCCGTGCGCGCCGAACCGCTCGTAGCCGAGCGCGGACATCAACTGGGCCCACGCGCGCGCCGTACGGGCGGGCTGCCAGCCGCGCTCGCGCGGACGCTCGCTGAACCCGAATCCCGGCAGCGCCGGTACGACCACGTGGAAGGCGTCGGCGGCGGAACCGCCGTGGGCCACGGGGTCGGTGAGCGGTCCGAGGATGCTCTCGAATTCGAGGACGGAGCCCGGCCAGCCGTGGGTCAGCACCAGGGGAAGCGCCGTCGGCTCGGGCGAGCGTACGTGCCAGAAGGCGATGTTCAGGCCGTCGAGACGGGCGCGGTAGTGGGGAATGGCGTTCCAGCGGTCTTCCGTGGCCCGCCAGTCGTGCCGGCGCCAGGCCGCCAGCAGCGTCCTGAGCCGGTCGAGTTCGATGCCCTGGGACGCGTCCGGCACCGTTTCGGGCTCGGGCAGCCGGACCGCGTCGAGACGGGTCCGGAGGAGTGTCAGTTCGCGGTCGGGAATATGGATGGGGTAGGGCTCGATCCGCGCATTCTCGGACGTGGGCGAAGCCGTGTGTTCAGACGTGGGCGATACCGTGTCTTCGGGCAGGGACGGAACCGTGTTCTCGGGCATGGACGAAACCCTAGGAACGGTCACCGTCCGTGCCCATGGCCGGGATTGCCGTGGTGGTGTCAGGAATTGCGGTACGCCGAGGGGCGGGCGCCGGTGTGCCGCAGGAACGCCGTCGACAGGGTGCTGGGGTCGGCGAACCCGCACAGCGGCGCGATCCGGGCGAGCGGCAGGTCGGTGTCCCGCAGCAGTCGTTCGGCTTCTCCGATGCGCAGGCGGGTGAGGTAGCGGTGCGGCGTTTCCCCTGTTGCGCGGCGGAATACGCGGACGAAGTGGAAGACGCTCAGGTGCACCTCGTCCGCGATGTCGGCCAGAGTGAGCGGCTCGGCCAGCCGGTCGCGCATCAGCGCGATCGCCGCGCGGACGCGTGTGTCCTCCCGTGCGGGCGCCGGCCGGCCCGGGGCCCGGGAGTGGCGGGTGAGCAGGTGCACGGCCAGGAAGGCGGCCGCGGATTCGGCGTACAGGTCGCCGCTCTCCTGCGCCGAGCCGACGGCGCGGACCGTCTCCACCAGCAGCGGGTCCCCGGCGGCCACGGAGGCCGCCATGGCCTCGTAGTCCACCGGGTGGCATCCGAGCTGCGCCGCGGTGCGTTCGAGGGTGCCGCGCGGGAGGTGGACCTGCACGCTGCGCAACGGCCCGTCGCCGCGGTAGCGGCGCAGGGCGGGCCGGTCGGGAACGCCCAGTTCGAGCCGGCCCGGCGTCCAGGTGTGGCGGTGCCAGCGCCCGCCGGTACGGGTCTCCATCGCGGCCCGGCCTGCAACGGGCAGGATCAGGTGCAGGTCCGCGGCGGCCGGCAGCTCCAGGTTCTCGACCACCGGGACGTGGTGGAACCGCTGGACGAGCAACGACTGCCAGCCCGCGTCCTCCCAGCTGCAATGGGTGCGCCGGACGTAGGAGTCCATGGCGAAACCGGCATAGGGCTGGAGATCGAAATGAGCGGAATCGAACACCATACGGCCGAGACTAGGCCGTGTCTCTCGG
Source organism: Streptomyces sp. NPDC018019 (assembly GCF_044327805.1). Classification (NCBI taxonomy): domain Bacteria; kingdom Bacillati; phylum Actinomycetota; class Actinomycetes; order Kitasatosporales; family Streptomycetaceae; genus Streptomyces; species Streptomyces sp. NPDC018019. Next base: position 54,736 of record NZ_JBIRGD010000026.1, read on the forward strand.
TTCCGTCCTCGACGGGGTCCGGCCGCCGGAGCGCCGCGCGGCACCGGCCCCGTCCCGGCCCCATCCCCGGCCGCACCCCTGCCGCCCCCGGCCGGACCGTGGCGGTGGCTTTCGCGCCGACCGTGCGCTCATGGGGGGCCAGGGTGATGCGAGAGGGGAGCGGCGCCGGAACCGGTCAGGGGGCCACGTGCCGCGCGGCGCGGGTGTTCGACACTGCTTGCCGGGTGAACCATATGGTCAGCAGCTCAGCGCGGCCGTGACCGGATGCCGATTCGAACGCATCGCTGGCCGGTTGCGCCCGATGTGGTCCCGTGGGGGACAGCCTTAGCGTGAGCCCGCCTCTTCTCAGTACGCCTACGGGAAAGGAACGCACGCAATGGCGGTCATCAACCTCATGGTCCTCGAAGGTGACGAGCAGGAGCCCGAGGGCTGGACCAAGATCAACAAGGACCTGAACGCCGGTTCCGGCGGCCAGTACCTGTACTTCGCGTACGAGACCGACAGCAACCGCGCCGCGCCCAACGCGGCCTTCGGTCCGATCACCGACATCATCTTCCTGACCAAGGGCGAGAACCCGCCGCCCAACTACCGCAAGCTCAACAAGGACCTGAACGCCGGCGCGGGCGGCGAGTACATCTACGCCGCCTACACGCGCAGCACCGAGCAGGGCTCGCCGATCAGCGCGCTGGACGTCGCCCTCACCGACCAGCGCGACTACCAGCCCCCGAAGCCCTGGGAGCGCTACGACAAGGACCTGAACGCGGGCGCGGGCGGCAAGTACGTGTACCTGCTGCACATCTGATCCGGGCGGTACGCCGGAATCGGGCGGGCGGGACGGCGGTTGCCGTCCCGCCCTTCTCGTGTGCGCCGTACTCCCCCGCGTGTATCCGCGCTTACCCGCCACCGTCCGCCGCCCCCGCCCGGCACAGCAGGGCCGCGTGCAGGTCGAGGCGGTGGGGGAGGCGGGTGAGGTCGCGGCCGGTGAGGTGTTCGATGCGCTGGATGCGGTAGCGGACGGTGTTGACGTGGAGGTGGAGGGCGGCGGCGGTGCGGGACCAGGAGGCGTCGTGGTGCAGGAACGTTTCCAGGGTGTGCAGCAGGGTTCCGGTCCGGTCGTGTTCGGGGAGGAGCGGGCGCAGGGCGCGGGCGCTGAAGACGGCACGTACGTCGGCGGGTACGGCGGCCAGCAGCCGTGCGAGGCCGGCGGGGGCGGAGCCCTTCCCGGGCGTCGGCGGGGTGGTGTGCGGCATGGGACGTGCTCCTCGTACCGTCCGGGCGCCGGGCCCGGGGCTTGGCCGTGCGCACTCGCCAGGTGAGAGTGCGGAATCGCATCGTAAATGCCAGGGCAACGGGTGTGTAGTCGCGCTCTTGCCAGGTGCAGGAGGTTGCGGTGACGGGCTGCGGGGCGTGGTGGAACGAGGCCGGTTTCCGTGCGTTGCGACGGCTGCCCGGGGGCCGCGCTTGCTTCACTCGGTCCATGGACCTGAATACGGTGCGGGAGGTCCGGGACGCCCGGGGACGTTTGGAACGGCGGCCGGGCGACGCCTGGCTCGGCGGCGGCACGTATCTCTTCTCCGTGCCGCAGCCCGGGCTGCGGCGGCTGCTGGACCTCGGCCGGATGGGCTGGGAGCCGCTGCGGTGGCTGCCGGACGGGGCGCTGGAGATCGCGGCGACGTGCACCGTCGCCGAGGTGTCCCGGTTCGGACAGGGCCTGGGGCGGCCGGCGGGGCCGCTCTTCGAGCAGTGCTGCCGCGCCTTCCTGGCCTCGTTCAAGATCTGGCACACGGCCACCGTCGGCGGGAACCTCTGTCTGGCGCTGCCCGCCGGACCGCTGATCGCCCTCACGGCGGCGCTAGACGGCAGTTGCCTGCTGCTGGCGCCGGACGGGGCCGCCCGGCGGCTGCCGGTCGTCGACCTTGTCACCGGCGCCGGGCGCACTGCCCTGAGGGAGGGTGAGCTGCTGCGCTCGGTCACGCTGCCGTCTCGCGCGCTGGACCGTCGTACGGCGTTCCGGCAGACGTCGCTGTACGGGCTCGGGCGCTCGGCCGCGCTGGTGATCGGGACGCTCGACCCGGTGGACGGCGCGTTCACCCTGACGATCACCGCCTCCACCGTACGGCCGGTCCGGCTGCGGTTCCGCGCTCTGCCGGACGCCCGCGCGCTGCGGGCGGCGATCGGACGGGCGGTGCCGGACAGTGGCTGGTTCGACGATGTCCACGGGCTGCCGGAGTGGCGGCGGCACATGACGTATCGGATGGGGGAGGAGATCAGAGGGGAGTTGCAATGGCACCTGCACGCGTCACCGCCGCCGTCGCGGCAACCGTTCGCCGAGGCGCCTGCCCCGCCCCCGTCGTCGCCCCCGCCCCCACCCGTACGACAGCCCCTTCCTCCGTACCGTACCGAGATCAACGGGACCGTCACCGATGCCGTGCCCCGTCCCGGCCAGTGTCTGCGCACCTACCTGCGGGAGCGCGGTTGGTTCGGCGTCAAGAAGGGGTGCGATGCCGGGGATTGCGGGGCGTGCACGGTGCACGTGAACGGTGTTCCGGTGCACAGCTGTGTGTATCCGGCCGTACGGGCCGAGGGGCGTTCGGTCACCACCGTGGAGGGGCTGGCGGACCCGGTGAGCGGGCAACTGCATCCGGTGCAGCGGCAGTTCCTGGAGGCGCAGGCATTTCAGTGCGGGTTCTGCACCGCGGGCTTCTTGATGACCACCGCGGCGCTGGACGACGGCCTGCGCGCCGATCTGCCGCGTGCGTTCAAGGGGAACCTGTGCCGCTGCACCGGCTACCGGGCCATCGAGGACGCCGTACGGGGCGTCCGGCACACCGAGGACCCGGTGGCGGGCCGCGGGGTCGGCCGTAACGTCCCCGCGCCCGGTGCCGAGGACGTGGTCACCGGCGCGGCCCGCTACACCTTCGACCTCGACACCGGCGCCTTCCCCGGCCTGCTGCACATGAAGCTGCTGCGCTCGCCGCACGCCCACGCCCGGATCACCGCCATCGACACCGGTGCCGCGCTGCGGGTGCCGGGTGTGTACGCGGTTTTCACCCACCGCGACGCACCCGGCCGGTACTTCTCGACCGCTCAGCACGAGCATCCGGAGGACGACCCGTACGACACCCGTCTCCTGGACGACACGGTCCGCCACGTGGGCCAGCGGGTGGCCGCGGTGGTCGCGGACAGCGAGGCGGCGGCGGAGGAGGGCTGCCGCCGCGTCGTGGTGACGTACGAGGTACTGCCCGCGGTCCTGGACCCCGAGCAGGCGATGCGGCCGGGCGCCCCGGTCGTGCACGACAAGGGGGAGTGGGCCGGGATCGCGCGGCCTGGGGCGAACGTGGCGGGTGAGGTGCATGGGGAGGCCGGTGACGTGGAGCGGGGTTTCGCCGCGGCCGATGTGGTGTACGAGGAGACGTTCCGTACGCAGCGGGCCCAGCAGGCGAGCCTGGAGACGCACGGCGCGCTCGCCTTCTTCGAGCCGGTCGCGGGTGCAGCCGACGCCGAGAGCGGCGAGGGCGGCGAGCGAAGTGACCGTCCGGGCCGACGGCTGGTCGTCCGGACCAGCACTCAGGTCCCGTATCTCGTACGCCGCTCCCTCTGCACGCTGCTGGATCTGCCGCCCACGGCGGTGCGGGTCGTCGCGGGCCGGGTCGGCGGAGCCTTCGGCGGCAAGCAGGAGATGCTCGTCGAGGACATCGTGGCGCTGGCAGCGCTGCGCACCGGACGGCCGGTGAAGCTGGAGTTCACACGGGAAGAGCAGTTCACCGGCGCTACCACCCGGCACCCGTTCACCGTACGGATCAAGGCCGGCGCGCGCCGGGACGGCACGCTCACCGCGCTCCAGCTGCACGTGGTGTCCGACACCGGCGCATACGGCAATCACGCCCGCGCCGTTCTGCTGCGCGGCTGCGGTGACGCTCTGGCCCTCTACCGCTGCCCGAACAAGAAGGTGGACGGTTACGCCGTCTACACCCACACCGTTCCGGCCGGTGCATTCCGCGGGTACGGCATCGGGCAGATCGTCTTCGCGCTGGAGAGCGCGCTGGACGAACTGGCGCGGCGGCTGGACATCGACCCGCTGCTGCTGCGCGAGCGCAGCGTGGTGCGCCCCGGCGACGACTTGGTGACAGTGGTCGGCGAGGATTCGGACCTGCGCATCGGGAGTTACGGCCTCGACGCGTGCATGGAGGCACTGCGCGAGGCGTCCGGGGCCGCGGGACCGGCCGCACCGGAAGGCTGGCTGGTCGGCGAGGGCAGCGCGCTGTCGTCGATCGCCGCCGGTGGGCCATACGGGCACTTCGCCGACGCCCGGATGACGCTGACCGCCGACGGCACATACGAATTGGCGGTCGGCACGACCGAAGCCGGCAGCGGGAGCACCACCACGTACCGCCAGCTCGCCGCCGCCGAGCTGGGCACCGCCGAAGACCGCATCACCGTGCGGCAGGCCGATACCGACGCGGTCGGGCACGACACCGGGCTCTTCGGCTCGGCCGGGACCGTGGTGACGGGCAAGGCGGTGGTGCGCGCGGCCCGGTCCCTGGCCGCGCTGATCCGGGACCGGGCCGCGCGCGGGGGCGGCGACGGGCCGCTGACCGGGTTCGGGCACTTCGCCGGTACGCCGCGTACGGTCGCCTTCAACGCGCACTGGTTCCGCATTGCGGTCGATCCGGACACCGGCGAGATCCGCATCCTGCGCAGTGTGCACGTGGCGGACGCGGGCACCGTGCTCAATCCCCTGCAGTGCCGGGGGCAGGTCGAGGGCGGGGTGGCGCAGGCGCTGGGGGCGGCGCTGTTCGAGGACGTACGGCTGGACGGGCGCGGCCGGGTGTGTACCGCGGCGTTCCGCGAGTACCGGCTGCCCGCCTTCGCCGACGTGCCCCGTACGGAAGTGCGCTTCGCGCCGACCGCCGACGCGATCGGCCCGGCGGGCGCGAAGTCCATGAGCGAGAGCCCCTTCAATCCGGTCGCGCCCGCCCTGGCCAACGCGCTCCGGGACGCCACCGGGGTGCGCTTCACCCGGCTGCCGCTGGCCCGGGACCGGGTGTGGCGGGTGCTGTCCGGCGCGGCCGTCCGGACCCCGCCGGACGGTCGCGAAAATTCGCATGGATAGGACGGCGTTTGCTGGGCAGGGGTGCGGGACGGTCCGGCGTGCGGAATAGGTCATGAGATGAACCCGTTACCGCAGCGGGACGGACAAACAGACCGGAACCGGAAGCAGGGAAGTACGCATGAGCACGGTAGAGCTCACCAAGGACAACTTCGACGAGATCGTCTCCGGCAACGATTTCGTCCTGATCGATTTCTGGGCCGAGTGGTGCGGTCCGTGCAAGCAGTTCGGCCCGGTCTTCGAGCGCTCGTCCGAGAAGAACGACGATCTGGTGTACGCCAAGGTGGACACCGAGGCGCAGCCCGAGCTGGCCGCCGCCTTCCAGATCCAGTCGATCCCCACGCTGATGATCGTCCGCGAGAACATCGCGGTGTTCTCGCAGCCGGGCGCCCTGCCGGAGGCCGCCCTGGAGGACGTCATCGGCCAGGCCCGCAACCTGGACATGGACGAGGTCCGCGCCTCCGTCGAGGAGGCCCAGAAGCAGGAGCAGCAGGGCCAGGCCCCCGCGCAGCAGGAGGCGCAGGGCGGCGGTGAATGAACTGCTGCTGATCCGCCACGGCGAGACGGAGTGGAGCAGGACGGGCCGGCACACCAGCTGGACCGACCTGCCGCTCACCACCCGCGGCGAGGAGCAGGCCCGCTCCCTGCGGCCGGTCCTCGCGGCCCGGAAGATCGGGGCGGTGGTCACCAGCCCGCTGCGGCGGGCCCGTGACACCGCCGAGCTGGCCGGACTGCCGGACGTCCGGATCGACGCCGACCTGACCGAGTGGGACTACGGCGGCTACGAGGGCATCCCCACCGACGAGATCCACCGGACCCGGCCCGACTGGTTCCTGTTCACCGACGGTGTGGCGGCCGGGCCGCCCGAGCACCCTGGCGAGTCGCCCGAGCAGGTCGGGGCGCGCGCCGACCGGGTGCTGCGCCGCGTCGAGGAGGAGCTGCGCACGGCCGACGGCGATGTGGCACTCGTCGGGCACGGGCATTTCCTGCGCGTGCTGGCGGCCCGCCGGCTGGGGCTGCCGCCGTCGGCGGGCGCGCTGTTCACCTTCGAGACGGGCACGGTGGGCGTGCTCGGCGAGGAGCACGGACGGCCCGCGGTGGTGGGCTGGAACACCCGGACGCTGTGAGCGGCGGCGGGGCGCGCCCGAAGGGTGTGCCCCGTACGCGCTCCCGCGGGCCGCTGCCGGATCGTCCGGGTGGTCATCGGACTGCCCGGCGCCAGCGGCTCGCCCAGGTGATCATCGGGCCGCTCACGTGGCCATCGGGTCGAGGTGCAGCGGCTCCACCTTGCCCTCGATCATGTCGCCCAGCCCCAGTACCGCGCAGGTGTCCGGCCGGTCCGCGATGTGCACCGGCATGGTCGTGGCCTGCCGGATCATCGACTGGAGGCCGGGGATCAGCGCGCTGCCGCCCGCGAGCATGATGCCGCGTTCGCCCAGGTCCGCGACCAGGTCCGGCGGGCAGCGGCGCAGTACCGAGCCGATCCCGTCCAGGATGCCGGTCAGCGGTGAGGCGATGGCGCGCTGCACCGGCTCGGTCTCCACCAGCACCGAGCGGGCCAGCCCGCTGACCACGTCCCGGCCGTGCACCTCGGTCGGGCCCGCCGCCAGGTCGCCGTTGTCGGAGAGCATCAGGTGCAGCGGCCGTACGGACTGTCCCGGCAGCATCAGCTTGTGATGCAGCCTCAGGTGCTGCACGACGGCGTGGTCGATGGCGTTGCCGCCCACCGGGACGGTCTCCGCCGCGACGATCGAACCGAGCGAGAGCACCGCGATCTGGGTGGTCCCCGCGCCGCACACCACGATCATGGTGGCTTCCGGGTGCTCCACCGGCAGGTCGCAGCCGACGGCCGCGGCGACCAGGGTGTCCACCATCTCCACCCGGCGGGCGCCGATCCCGTTCAGGGTCTCCACCGCGGCCCGCTGGGCCAGCGGCTCACTGCCGTACGGCAGGCAGATCGCGGCCCGCATGGTGGGTCTGCGCCGCCACGCCTTGCGCAGCTTGTCGTCCACCAGGTTGCGCAGCAGCCGCTGCGCCATGTCGATGTCCACGACGGTGCCGCCGGAGACCGGGCGCACCACGCGGATGTGGTCCGGTGTGCGGCCGTCCATCACCTCCGCGTGGTCCCCGACGGCGATCAGCGCGCCGGTGCGGATGTTGACGGCGGCGACGGTCGGCTGGTTCACCACCAGGCCCTGGTTCTTGACGTACATCCGGGTGCGGGCTTCGCCCAGGTCGACGGCGACCGAGCAACGGTGCAGCTGGGCCAGGCTGGCGGTCATGGCGGGTGCCTCCCCGAGGAGCGTTCGGCGGTACGGGACGGGTGGCCGCCGGCGGCCACCCGTAAGCCATCGTGTGCCAACGGGTCGTCAGGTGCGCGCTGGGAAGGTCCGGTTGGGGGACGTGCGGGATCACGGGGTTGGTGGGGCGGTGGGGGCGGGTGGTCCGGAAGCGTCGGGAGGGGCCGGGGAGCCGTGCGGGCCGTCGGGTTCCCGTGGGCGGGCGGCGTCGAGCAGGCGGGTGCCGAGGTCGCGCAAGTAGGCGATCAGCTCGGGAGGTTCGTGCACCTCGAAGGGGACGCCGAGGAAGCCCAGCCGGTACGCGAGCCAGTCCAGCGCGTCACCTCCCGTACGCAGCAGGCAGGAGCCGGGGGTGAGCGGTTCCAGGAGGCCGGTGCCGGCGGGGAGGCGGCGGGCGGCGTCCTCGATGCCGGTGTGCAGGGTGACCAGCGCGCGGTGCCGGGCACGGTGGCTGGTGATGGACTCGGCGACGAACGCGGCGGCGTCCGGGGCGGGCGGTCGGCGGTCCGGTGCGCAGCGGGCGCCGGTGGGCCGGGTCCCGGTGATCCGGTCGATCCGGAACGTGCGCCAGTCCGCGCGGTCCAGGTCGTACGCGACCAGGTACCACCGGTGGTCCGCGCTGACCAGGCGGTACGGCTCGGCGTGCCGCTGGCTCGCGGCGCCGTCGGCCGCGGCGTACGCGAAGCGGACCCGCTCGCGGCGGCGGCACGCGGTGGCCAGGGAGGTCAGCACGGCGGGGTCGGTGACCGGGGCGTCACCGCCGCCGGTGAGCAGGCCGTAGAGCGGGACGGTGGCCTCCTGAAGTGCGGTGACGCGGTCCCGCAGCCGCGCGGGCAGCACCTGCTCCAGCTTGGCCAGGGCGCGTACGGAGGTCTCCGCCACGTCGGCGACCGTGCCGCCCGCCGCGGTGTGCAGGCCCACCGCGATGGCGACGGCCTCCTCGTCGTCCAGGAGGAGCGGCGGCATGGCGGTGCCGGAGGCGAGGCGGTAGCCGCCGATGGCGCCGAGGGCCGCGGCGACGGGGTAGCCGAGGCCGCGCAGCCGCTCGATGTCGCGGCGGACCGTGCGCGGGCTGACGCCCAGCCGTTCGGCCAGCTCGGCGCCGGTCCGCTCGCGGCCGGTCTGGAGCAGCGTGAGGAGCTGGAGGAGGCGGGCCGGGGTGTCGCTCATGGGCTCCAGGGTGCCGCAGAAGGCGGCCATGTTCTGACCTAATTGGTGCCTAGCGTGGCCCGTATGGGAGCACAGCACGCCCACCGCACCAGGGCCGACCGCGACCGCGCCACCGACCGCGACAGGATCACCGACCGTGACCGCGCCACCGCCCGCGCCACCGTCACGGACGGGGACACCGGCATCGACTGCATCACCGTCACCGGGGCGCGCGAGCACAACCTCAAGGACGTGGATCTCAGGATTCCCAAGGGGCGCATCACCGTCTTCACGGGCGTGTCCGGCTCGGGCAAGTCCTCGCTGGTGCTCGACACCGTGGCGGTGGAGTCGCAGCGCCAGCTCAACGAGACCTTCACCTGGTACGTACGCAACCAGCTGCCCAAACACGAACGGCCCAAGGCGGACACCATCGAGCGACTCGCCCCGGCGATCGTCGTGGACCAGCGGCCCGTCGGGGGAGGCGCCCGCTCCACCGTCGGCACGCTGACCGACATCTACGCGGTCCTGCGGGTGCTGTTCTCGCGCTGCGGCGTCCCGTCCGCCGGCGAGGCCACCGCGTACTCCTTCAACGACCCCGCCGGGATGTGTCCCGAGTGTGCCGGGCTGGGCCGCACCACCAGCATCGACCTGGACCGCTTCCTGGACACCGGCCGCTCGCTCAACGACGGCGCGATCCGCTTCCCGCCGCTCGCCGTCGGCACCGCGGGCTGGCAGATCTACGCCACCTCCGGCCTCTTCGACCCGGACAAGCCGCTGGACCGGTACGGGCCCGAGGAGTGGGACCTGCTGCTGTACGGCAAGGGCTTCAAGGTCAAGCGCGGCGAGCGCGCCTACAACAACACGTACGAGGGACTGGTCGAGAACTTCGACCGGCGGTATGTGAAGCGGGGCCTGTCGGCGCTCCCCGAGAAGAGCAGGGAGATGGTGCGCGGCTTCGTACGGGAGGGGACCTGCCCGCAGTGCCAGGGGGCCCGGCTGACCGCGGCGGCGCTGAAGTCGCGGGTCGCCGGGCGGTCGATCGCCGAGCTGGCGGCCCTGGAGGTCGCCGAGCTGAGCGCGGTGCTGCGGGGCATCGACCCGGCCGAGGAGCCGGTGGGCGCGGCCATCGCGGCGCGGGCCGTCACCGCGCTGGACCGGCTGACGGACATCGGCCTCGGCTACCTGAGCCTGGACCGGCCGACCGCCACGCTGTCCGGCGGCGAGGGGCAGCGGCTGAAGACGGTGCGCCACCTGGGCAGCAGCCTGACGGGCATGACGTACATCTTCGACGAGCCGAGCACCGGGCTGCACCCCAGCGACGTGCGCCGGCTCAACGACCTCCTGGTGCGCCTGCGGGACAAGGGCAACACGGTGCTCGTCGTCGAACACGACCGGGACGTCATCGCCGTCGCGGACCATGTGGTGGACATGGGCCCGGGGGCCGGGGCGCGGGGCGGCGAGGTGGTCTTCGAGGGGACGGTACGCGGGCTGGCGGCGGCCGGCACACCCACCGGGCGCGGGCTGCGTCGGGTGACCGGCGTGAAGGAGCGCGTCCGTACGCCGGGTGGCTGGCTGACCGTACGGGACGTGACGCTGCACAACCTCAAGGGCGTGGACTTTTCCGTGCCGACCGGGGTGCTCACGGTGGTCACGGGCGTGGCGGGGTCCGGGAAGAGCACGCTGGTGTCCGAGGCGTTCGTGGGCGCGCACCCGGAGGCGGTGGTGGTCGACCAGTCCGGGATCGGGGTGTCCGCGCGGTCCACACCGGCCACGTACCTCGGGGTGATGGACGCGGTGCGCACGCTGTTCGCGCGGGCGAACGGGGTGCCGGCGGGACTGTTCAGCTTCAACGCGGCGGGGGCGTGCGCGGTGTGCCGGGGGCGCGGGGAGATCACCACGGACCTGGCGTATCTGGACCCGGTGACCACCACCTGCGAGGCGTGCCGGGGGCGGCGCTTCAAGGACGAGGTGCTCGGGCTGACCTTCGGGGGCAGGTCGGTGGCGGACGTGCTGGAGATGACGGGGGAGGAGGCGGTGGCGTTCTTCGCAGGCGGCGGACCGGCTGTGGCCGGTGCCGGGCGGGCCGGCACCGACGAGGCCGCCGGGATCGTGCGGAAGCTGACGGCGCTCGTCGAGGTCGGGCTCGGGTACCTGACGCTGGGGCAGTCGGTGTCCACCCTGTCCGGTGGCGAGCGGCAGCGCCTCAAACTGGCCACCCGGCTGCACCGTACGGGGAGCGTGTACGTGCTCGACGAGCCGACGGCCGGGCTGCACATGACCGATGTGGACGGGCTGCTGGACCTGCTGGACCGGCTGGTGGACGGCGGCAACACCGTCCTGGTGATCGAGCACGACCTCGATGTGGTGAAGCGGGCGGACTGGGTGGTCGACCTGGGGCCCGGCGGCGGCCGGCGCGGCGGCGAGATCGTGTTCGCCGGGACGCCGCGTGACCTGGTGGCAGCGCGCGGCTCGGCCACCGCCGTGTGCCTGCGGGCCTCACTCGACGGTGCGCTGTAGGAGCCCCCAGGTGAACTCCGCGACGATGTCCCGGCGTTCGCCGCGCGCGTCGGGCGCCGTGAAGGCGAGCCGCCAGCGGGTGGGGGCGGTGCCTTCCATGGGCCGGGCCGGGGCGAAGGCGCGGGCCACCTCGTCGACCGTGCAGGACCAGGGCACCAGGTCGTCGGTCGTACGCAGCGTGGGGCCGGGGGCGCCCGGCGCCCGGACGAGCCAGGCGTTCCACGCGGTGCCCTGCGGGCCGGTGAGCACCTCGAAGCGCAGGTCGGGCCAGAGCGGTACGGGCCAGGTCAGCGCCTCGCAGGTCAGATCGCCGATGCGGCGGGCGGTGACGGATTCGGGCCGGCCGAGCAGCGTGCGGTAGCGCTGGACCGCGCCGCGCGACCGCGGCGAGTGGGCCCATGCCTGCCAGCGGCGGTTGGCCTCGCGCAGGTCGGCGCGCGAGGCGCCGAGCGTGCGCAGCGCGTCCTCGACCAGGCCGGGCTGGTGGTCGGCCATCCGGCGCAGCAGGACGAGCTGGAAGGCGCGCCGGCCGTCGGCGGGCCCACCGGGGCCGGGAGGCCCGTCGCCGGGGCCGCCGGAAGGTCCGTTGTCAGTGGTGGGGTTCATGATGGACATGGTCGCGGACGGTGCGGGCGGGCGGGTCCTATCGGGGCTCGTCGGGTGGGCGTTCGTCCGGGGGCAGCCGGCGCAGGATGGCTTCGTGTTCGGTTTCGGTGACCTGTTCACCGGAGGAGGGGAGGAGCTGGGGGATGTCGTCCACGATCGGATAGCGGCGGCGCAGCCGCGGGTTGTAGAGCACGTCGTCCGGCTGGAGCAGGAGCAGCGGACCCTTGTCGATCGGGCAGACGAGGATCTTCAGCAGCGGGTCGTCGGGTTTCACGGGTCGGCTCCTTGGGAGGGGGCGGCGGGCTCCGGCTCCGTTGCCCGGTCCCGTTCCGCGGCCGGGTCCGGGGCACCGGCGTCCTGGCGGGGCAGGGTGAGCAGGACGAGCACGGCGACCGCGGTACCGCCCAGGCGCAGGGCGAGGCGTACGGGGTCGGCGGGCAGCGGCTCGCCGAAGGCGACCGTGCCGCAGACCGCGGTGTACATGCAGGTGACGGTGGTGCAGACGGGAACGATCAGGGAGGCACGGCAGCGCTGGAGCGCGGTCTGGGACAGCACCAGACCGACCGCGCCGGTGAAGAGCAGCAGATACGGATACGGGGAGGTGAACAGGGCACGGACGGCGCCCGCCGGATCGTGCGCGTCCAGCAGACCGGAGACGCCCTTGACGGCGAGCGAGCTGACGCCGTAGAGCAGGCCGACGGCCACACCGTAGGGGACGCCCGAGGACGGCTGGCGGTGGCGGCGCTTGGCGCGCTGCTCGGCGGCGCCGTACAGCCACAGCCCGGCGGCCAGCGAGGGCAGCGCGATGGCGAGCAGGGTGCCGGTGGGGGCGGTGCGGGTGACGGTGCTCGCGCCGTTGCCCTGGAGCGAACCGACCACCATGCCCAGGGCGAGCAGGATCGCCAGGATGCTCCGGCGCTCCCGGCCGCTGGTGCGCTCGCCCAGGAAGACGGAGGACAGGAGCAGGAGCAGGACCAGACCGGAGACGAAGATGCCCTGCGCGGCGGCGATGGGGAGGGTGCGGTAGACCGCGAGCTGGGCGGCGAAACCGGCGGCGAGGGCCAGCGAACCGCCGAGCCACAGCGGGCTGCCCAGCAGATGGCGGACGAGCCGGGCGGGCTGCCGGGTGCTGAGCGCGGGCAGCGCGGACAGGGCGCGCTTCTCCAGCACGAACCCGGTGCTGTACAGGACGTTGGCGAGCAGCGCGGACGCCACGCCCCACCACAGCACCGCCCTACTCCCTTCTCCGGCGGGCATGGACGAGCAGGATGGAGGCCAACGACGGCAGGCGACAGGCGGCGCGGTCCAGGGGCCGCAGCGGACGCGGCACGTCGTGGTACGGCGCGCCCGCGATCCGTACGACCTCGAAGCCGCAGGCCGTCAGGAAGCCGCGCAGGGCGCGGGCGGTGTAGAGGCGCAGGTGGCCGACGACCTGAGTGCCGGGCCGACCGTGTACGGCTCGCATGCTCACCTCCGAGAAGACGGGCTGGACCCCTGCGAGCAGGAGTCCGCGGTTGTACCAGGCGGCGAGATTGGGGGTGGAGAGCATCAGATGACCGCCGGGGCGCAGCACCCGGCGCAGTTCGTCGAGGGCCGCGTCGGGGTCGACGAGGTGCTCGACGACCTCGCTGAAGAGGACGGCGTCGGCGGTGGCGTCCGCGAACGGCAGCCCGCCACCGCCCAGTTCACCGCGTACGACGTACGGGATGCGGGCCGCCGCACGGCGCAGCGCGTCCTGCGACCAGTCGACGCCGACGATGCGGTGACCGGGCAGCACGGCGGCCGCGGTGGCCGCGGCGCTCCCGTCGCCGCAGCCGATGTCCAGGACGGTGGCCGCGGGCGCGCCGGGGCGTGCCGGACCCAGGGCGCGGGCCAGCATCAGCGCCTGGCGCCGGCTGCGGTCGGCACCGGAGGCGACGGGCACGGCGGGGTTCTCGTAGAACTCCCGCAGGCCGCCCGGGGGAGGCGGCGCGGCGGGGCGCGGCGCGCGGTCCGCCGCGGCGGTGGCCGGCGGCCGGGTCACGGTACGTCTCCTTCGGTCTCCGGTGTCCAGGAGGTGGCCGCGAGGGACTGGGCGAAGAGGGTGCCCAGACGGGCACCGGCCGTGTCGTCGAGGAGGGCGTGCGACCAGCGCAGCGCGAGCTGGATGCGCCCGCCGACGGAGACGGTGGTGACGGTCAGGCCGCGCGGCATCCGGGCCGGGGCCGAGAACCACACGGCGGTGGGCCGCCCCGCGTCACCGAAGTCGAGGGGATACGGGATGCGGCCGATGTTGGACAGCAGGGTGGTGGAGGCCAGCGGAGCGGCGGCCGTACGCAGCGCACGCGTGACGGCGCCACGCAACCCGGCCGGCAGCACCGGCGCGGTCAACAGAGAGGCGCCCAGGCCGAGTTGTGATCCCGGGGCGGACTTCAGCGACCGGGTGCGGGCGGCGGTGGCCCGTAGCAGCCGGGCGACCGCCGCCGGGTCGGGCGGCTCGGCGGTGAGCAGCGCGGCGTCCTGTCGCTCGGTCGCCCCGAAGCCGACGGAGACCAGCCGGGTGCCGTTGCCGATGGGCATGTCCGTGCCGCGGGGGCGGTCGTCCACCGGCATGGTGATGACGACGGGGCCGCTCGGCCGCCCGTGGAGGCGGTTCCAGCGGGCGACCATCAGGCAGGTGGCGACTAGGAGTTGGTCGTTGACGGTGTAGGCGGCGGGACCGCCGGTCCTGGGCGGGCGGGCCGGTACGGGCAGTTCGGTGATGAGCATGCCGTTGCCGGTGCCGCGGGCGGCCGGGCGGGGCCCGCGGTCGGCGGCGATCCGTACGGGCCGCACCAGGCCGCGCCCGCCGGGCGGTGGTGCGTCCTGCGGAGGCCCGCCCGCGCCGGGCCCGGCCGCACGGACGGGCGGCGCGGCCGGGGAGTTGTCGGCGCCGCCGTAGAGCTGGGCGGCGGTGGCCAGCACCCGCAGGCAGGCCGGGCCGTCCAGGGCGGTGTGGTTGATGGTGATGAGCAGGACCGTTCCGCCGCCGGAGCCACCGGTGCCGCCGGGCCCGCCATCGGCTCCGGACCCGCCGTCGTCCCCGGCTCCTTCACCGCTCCCGTCCGCCACCCGCTCGATCACCTCCAGCCGTACCGGCGGTGAGGCGTCCAGCGGCGGCAGATCGGCCAACGCCCGTTCCCTGGCCCGGTCGAGGGCGTCCGGGCCGGGCGGCGGATAGACGACCGGGTCCACGTCCGGGACGCCGGTCAGCTCCCACGCGTACCGCCGCCGCCACCAGCGGTGCGGGGCCTGGCGCATCAGGATGCGGGGGTGGCGGCACAGCGCCTCCCGGAACGCCGCCCGCAGCCGGGCGGGGTCCGGCCTTCCGGGCAGGTGCACCTCGATGTGCACGGTCTCCGGCTCGTCGGCCGTGAGGCAGTGCCGGGTGATCTCGTCCACCACCGGGAACGGGATGCGCCGTACGGTCCGGCCCACCGCCCCGGGCGGCCCGTCCCCGGCGGGTTCCCGCCGTGCCGGTTGCAGTGCGGTCATCGGTTGGGTCCCTCCCCGCTCCGGTCCGTTGGGCCTGTTGAGTCCGTTGGACCCAGCGGGCCCGTCGAGTCCGATGGTCCGGTTGGAGCCGACTGATCCGTCGAATCCGATGGGCCCGGCGGCGCACCGCCCGGCGGCGCGGCCCGTCGCCGCCGGCGTCGCGGCAGCGGCGGCAGGCCCCCCGACTTACGAGCCCCCTCACCCGACTTACGACCCCCCGACCCCGGCCCCCGAGCCCCCGCCTCCACCGGCGCCGCGGCCCCAGCCACCCCCTGGTCCGGTACCGACCCCGACCCCGTTCCCGACCCCGGCCCGGCCCCCGCCCCCGCATGCGCCCCGCGCCGCGCCACCGCGGCCGGTACCGTCACCACCGCCGCCGCCAGCGCCAGCAGGGCCAGCGCCTGCGCCACGGCGCTGAACGCCCCGTCGTCCGCGGCGGGGTGCTCGCCCGCGCCGAGGGCCGCCGTGATTCCCGCCCCCGCCATGGCCAGCAGCGCGAGCGGGACGAGCAGTCCGGGCCGGAACCGGGCCAGCAGGGCCAGCAGCGGCACGATCACGGCGTACGGCCCGGCGGCCAGCGCCACCACCACCGTGAGGACGGCGACCCCCAGCACCCACGACGGCGCGGGCGGCGCCTGCGGCTCCGGCGGGGTGCGCGGCGCGCGGCGCACCAGTGCGGAGCCGATGAGCAGCACGATGCCGAGCGCGCCGCCGAACAGCCCGAGGTCGTACGTCGTGGACGGCTCGTACGTCAGCCGCACCATGCCGCTCTCGCCCGCCGGGATCAGGAACCCCTGCTGCCACCCGTCGAGGCGGACCGGCGACAGTTCGCGCCCGTTGAGCGTCGCGCGCCAGCCGTCGTTGGCGTTCTCGTACATCTGGAGGTACGCGGCCCCGCCCGTGCCCACCTGGACGGTGCGGCGGTCGCCCGCCCAGTCACGGGCCGTCACGGTCCGCCGTTCGGTGGCGGGCGCGGGGGCGCTGCCCCGGGTGAGGGTGACGTCCGTCAGCGCCAGCGGTCCCTGGTCGCCGGCTTCCACCCGGTGCTGCCCGGACGGCAGGTCCAGCCGCCCGCCGCGGGCCGCGCCCGCGCACAGTTCGACCGTGACGGGCCGTCGTTCGGTCAGGTCGCGGACGAAACCGGACGCCTTGGTGGCGTGCAGCTCGCCGTCCACGGCGAGCGGCGGGCCCGCGCCGCAGGTGAGCGAGAACCGGTCGCCCGCGGAGGGCGGGGGCGTCCGCAGGTCGTCCAGCGCCGGGACGTACACCTCGCTCAGCCCGACCGGAAGTTGCAGGGCCTCGCCCGCGACCGGGTTGTGGACGGTGAGTTCCTTGACCTTGCTGATGGTGATGTCGAGACGGTCGGTGGTGATGGGGTCGAAGCGGGCCCAGCCGTTCTCGTCGACCCCGGCGGTCGCCGCGCCGTCGGGCGAGTTGACCAGGATCTGTTCGGGGCGGGTGGAGACGCCGCCCGCCGCGGCCAGCACGATCCGGTCGATGGCCCGCTTGCCGGGCCAGCGCAGGCGCAGCGTCGGCTGGTCACCGGCGATCCAGGCGGTGGTCAGGTCGCCGTCGACGAGATTGCGGGGGCTGACCGAGGGACCGGAGCCGAAGGCGGTCGAGTCGGCAGTGGCGGTGATCCGGTTCTTCTTCCCGGGGGCCGACCGGTCCAGCAGCCGGTCGAGTTCCGGTCCCGGTACGGCCACCGCCCGTGCGGAGACCCGGTACGACCCACCGGTGCCGGTCCGGAACTGCCGGTGCAGCCCGGTTTCCGCGGAGACCGGCGACAGGCCGCCGGGGTCGCTGCCGCGGTGCAGGGAGTACGTCGCTGCCGGTGCCGTCGACTTCTCGGCGTCCGCCGGGAGTTGCAGCATCCGGGTGACCTGCACGCCCGGTATGGACACCTCGGCGAAGCCCGCGCCGGACAGCCCGGCGCGCGGGGTCTGCGACCCGGTGATGGTGATCTTGAGCCACTTCGCGGTGCCGGCCGGTGCCCGGACCCGCTGCTGCTTGCCGTTGGTCAGCAGCTGGCTCGTCACGCCGCCCCGGTCGGTCTGGACGCGTACGGAGGTCGGCGCCGCGCGCATCCCGTCGCCGGGCAGCGGCGTCAGCGAGATCGCGGACGGCACGGACGTGGGCCGGGTGAAGCCGATCCGCAGCCACTGGCCGACCGGTTCGCCCGCGCTGCCTTCCGCCCAGCCGGTGTCCGGATCGCCGTCGAAGGCGTGCACCGGGTCGTACTGCGGCAGGTGGAAGAGCCAGTTGCCGCTGCTGGAGGCGGTGACGGCGGAGGCCCCGCGCAGCACGCCGGTGGTCTGGTGCGCGATGCCCCGGGTCGGCAGGATCTGCCGGGGCGGGCGCCCGGGGTCCTGCACGCTGTCCGGGTGGTTTCGCTCGTCGGGCGTGTACGTGTAGGACGTATTGGAGTTGACCAGGCCGAACCGGGTGTCGGCACGGCGCAGCCCGTCGCCGGTCAGCTGGAGCGGCGGGGTGCCGACGCCCGGGTGGTTGTCGCCGGTCAGCACGGCCGGACGGTGGCGCAGCGAGGGGTCGGCGGACAGCGGGAGCAGCGCCTCCGGCCCCCCGCTCACCTGCGCCGTGTCCGCCACCGGCAGGGCGGTGACCGGGCCGGGCCGCGGGGTGCCCACCGGTTCGTAGATCTCCACGGAGCGCTGGCGCGGGTACAGGCCCTGGATCTGCACGGGTGTGCCGGGGGCGATCTTCCCGTCCGTGGTCAGCGGCCCGAACGCGGCCACCTTACGGTAGCCGGACGCCTCCAGCGTGCGTTTGACGGTCTGCGTCGGTACGTACCCGATCTGGTCCGGGTCGAGGTCGTTGCGTACGACGATGTCGTAGAGGCCCGCCCGGCCCAGGAAGTCGCGCAGCCCCGGCACCGCGGAGCCGGTCATCAGGGCCTGTTCGACGGCGTCCAGCGCGCGCCGTACGCCCGGTGTGCCGAACGGCACGAAGTCACGCTGCGCCCACCGCGACCGGGCCAGCACGTCCAGGGGGTGGTCGATGGGGGAGCCCCAGGTGTAGATGCCGTGCGCGGTGGCGGGGACGACCAGGGCGCGGTTGTCGGGCGTGTTCTTCTTGAGCCAGTCGGCGGTCCGCTCCCAGGCGGACGGCAACTGCTTGAACGCGCCGGGCTGGAGGACGGTGCCGTTGACGTACGGCAGGGCGAGGGCGGGGACGGTCAGCAGCGCGACGGCCAGGGGCACGTACCGGCGCCCCGGCACGCGCCGGGTGCCGCGCCGCTCACCGGCCACCCCGACGAGGTGCGCCAGGCCGAAGGCGAGCGCCAGCGCCAGGCCGGGCTGGAACTTGTAGATGTTGCGGAACGGCCGCAGCCAGCCGTTCAGCCAGTCCTGCCACAGCCCGTGGAACGGGCCGCCCAGCGAACCGGCGTACCCCGTGAGGCAGATGCCGGCCACGACCAGCACGGTCAGCAGCAGCCAGCGCCGCTCCGGCACGTCCCGGCGGGCCAGCCCGGCCAGGCCCAGCGCGGCGGCCAGCGCCGTCCCGAAGATCGCCCCGGCCCCGGCCGCCATGGTCCAGCCGGCCGGCAGCCACGGTTCGCCGAAGTTCAGGTAGCCGACCCAGTTGCCGGCGCCGCGCAGCAGCTCGGTCGCCGACATGGTGCCGGTCGTGGTGTCCGCCTGCTCGATGTACGGCATGAAGTTCTCGCCGTACACCCCGAGCAGCAGCAGCGGCACCGCCCACCACGCGGTCGCCAGGACGACGCCCGGAACCCACCACACCAGCAGTGATCTGCGCCGGGGGCCGGTGCGCGAGAGCACGTACAGCAGGGCGGGCAGCAGCGAGGCCAGGGTGGAGGCCGCGTTGACGCCGCCCATGAACGGGATGAGCAGCGCGGACCGGGTGGCGGCCAGGCGGGCCGGGGCGTGGTGGCTTGTCAGCGGCAGCAGCACCCACGGGAGCAGCGCGCCGGGCAGGGCCGCGGCGGACGTGGAGCCGATGAGCATGGTGAAGGTCGGCCACAGCGCGTACGCGGCGGCGGCGAGCAGCCGGGCGGGCGGGGAGCCGACGCGCAGCCGCTCGGCCAGCCGCAGCGCGCCCCAGAAGGCGGTGGTGACGATCAGCGACATCCACAGCCGCTCGGCGAGCCACACCGGCAGGTGCACCAGGTCCGCCAGGGCGTAGTACGGCAGGGACGGAAACGCGTAGCCGACGTACTGGTCCGTGATGCCGCCGAAGCCGGCCCGGTCGTGCCACAGCTGCCCGAGGTCGCTCAGGAACCGCCAGGGGTCGGTGGTCACGCCCAGCTTGGTCTCGAAGGTCATCCGCCCGAAGGACGGCACCAGGAAGAGCACGAAGGCGACGGCCCAGAACGCCAGGAGCCAGCGCCGGGACCGGGGCGGGCCGGGCGGTGGCGCGCCCGGCGCGGACGCCGGGGTGCCGCCGGCGTCCGGGGAACCCGGTGAGCTGGACACGAGCGTCTGGGTCATGGCAACCGCCGCAGGATGAGGAGGAGGTTCCAGGTGGCTACTTCGCGTACGCCCGGCAGGCGCGGGATCGTTTCGGCGAGGAACGGCGCGTACCGGGAGCGGACCGTCACGATCCGTACGTCGTCGCGGGACCGGATCCGCCGCAGCGTCGGACCGACGTGCAGCGGGAAGAGGTTCTCGCCGACGGTGTGCTTGGCGGCCCGGCCGGTGCGCCACCGGTAGAGCGCGCGGGCCCGCCCGGCGCCCAGGTAGTGGAAGGGCGCCGTCTCGTGCCCGCCCCACGGGGAGAGCCAGTTCGTGAACGACAGGTAGATCAGGCCGCCGGGCCGGGTGATCCGTACCAGCTCGCTGAGGAAGGTCTGCGGGTCCGCCACGTGCTCCAGGACGTTGGAGGAGAAGCACACGTCGGCGGTGCCGTCGGCGAGCGGGAGGAGATACCCGTCGGCGAGCACCGCGCCCCTCGGTGTACGGCCGCGGGCGGCCAGCTCGCGCGGGTCGGGCTCGAAGAGGAAGCCGTGCGCGCCGCGGCGCCGGAACTCCTCGGTGAAGTGCCCGCTGCCGCCGCCGACGTCCGCGACGACACGGCCCGCGAGGGGCTCGTACCGCTCGATCTGGTCGGCGGCGTCCCGCGCGAGCAGGCCGTAACAGCACTCCGGGTCGTGCTGTTCGCGCAGGAAGGCGCGGAAGAGGGTGAGTGATCTGCGCAGGGAGGGGTCCCGCACCTCAGCATCACCGCCCGGCGGGGAGGTCGAGGCGGGCCCGGGCGTACGATTCCGCGGCCACCGCCCGGAAGCTGTGGACCGTGGCGCTCCAGCGGAACCGGGCGGCCCGCCGTGCGGCGGCGGCGCCCAGGGCCGCCCGGCGCGGGTGGCTGAGCGCGAGCGTGCACCAGTGCGCGGCGAAGGAGCTCTCGCCGCGGGCCAGCAGGCCGGTCGTCCCGTCGTCCACCGAGTCGCGCAGGCCGGGGATGTCGAACCCGACCGTCGGGGTGTGCCGGGCGGCGGCCTCCATGACCACCAGGCCCCAGCCCTCGACCAGCGACGGGTGCAGCAGCAGCCAGGCGCGGCAGAGCAGTTCGTGCTTGTCCTGTTCGCTGATCCGGCCGGTGAAGTGCACGTCCGGGCCGGCCATGGCGGTCAGGCGGGCGCGCTCCGGGCCGTCCCCGACGATCACCAGCCGGCCGCCGGTGACCGGCCGTACCCGCTCCCACAGGCGCAGCAGCAGGTCGACGCGCTTGTACTCGACCAGCCGGCCCATGGCGAGGAACAGCGGCTCGGGCGACTCCGGGAGCAGCGGCCCCGGCTCGGCCACGCCGTTGTGCACCAGCCGGATGCGGTCCCGCGGCACGCCGAGCCCGCGCAGCGCGGCGGCGGTCGAGCCGGACACCGCGACCATGAGGTTGCCGCGGTGGGTGCCGGCCAGCGCCCAGTGCTCCAGACGGCGGCCGAGCCGGGCGGCGGGCGCCGGGTAGCGCAGGCCCCACAGGTCCGTGTGGACGTGGTTGACCAGGCACAGCGTCGGGCCGCGGTGCCACAGGGGGGCCAGGTACGGCATGCCGTTGCAGACCTCGACCAGCAGGTCGCAGGCGCCGACGCGGCGTGCCAGCCGGCGGGGGGCGCGCAGGAAGTGCCCGGCGTCGCCGCCCGCGGACACCACGCGGTAGCCGTGGTCGGCCGCGGGGCCGCCGCACAGCAGGGTGACCTCGTGGCCGTGCGCGGTCAGGCCCTGGGCGAGGCGGTCGACGAGCAGTTCGGAACCGCCGGCGGCGGGGTTGCCCAGGTCGCGGCGGGCGAGGAAGACGATGCGGTGGGGGAGCGCCGGAGCGTGCTGGGCGGGCTGGACGGGTGATGCCGGTGGTACGGGGGGTGTGGGCGGTGCGGCGGACAAGGACGGTCGTACGTGCTGGGGCATGTGCGCTCCAACTCGTCTCAGGGTGCGGTACCAGTTGTGTGGGGGGACGTACTGCGTACTGAGTCGTGCGGACCTGCCGGCCGTGGGGGACTGCGGGCGTGCGGGACGGGGGTGCATGAGCTGGATAGTGTTCGCCGCCCTGTTCGATGCGGCTACTCACCGGGGTGACAATTTCCGCCTCCGTCCGGCCTGACGCCTCATCACTTCGCGCAGGATCAGCTGAACCGCCGCCTCCCGCGTACCACCAGCACCACCCCGAAGAGCGTCAGCCCGCCGCCCGCCACCGCCGCCACGACCGGCGCCGTCTCGCCGACCCGCGCCAGCTTGGTGCTGTCCGCGTCCGCCAGCGCCACCTGCTTGCGCTGTGTCGCGGGCGTGAACTCCAGCCCGGTACCGCGCAGCAGGGTCACCGCGTCGGTCCGCGCCCCGGGGGCCCGCAGCGTCTTGTGGGGGGAGAGGGACGCGTTGATGATGCGGCCGGTACGCGGTTCGACGACCAGCTCGATACCGCTGTTCGCGTACCACTCCTCGGCCTGGACCTGGCCCTGCGCCGGCCGCCCGACCAGCCGGCCCGGCACCTGCCGGCTGCCCGTCCTGGTGGGCTCGACGGTCCCCGTGAACCGGTAGCCCTCGTACCCCTGCACCCGCTTGGTGCCGGCGAAACGGAGCGGGACCGCGGCGCCCAGGGTGTTGTCCCACCAGCGGTAGGTCCGGCGCTGCACGTCGAAGGGGAACTTCAGGTACGCCTCCCCCTCGAAGCGGGTCGGCGCCTCCTTGCAGCAGTGCACCGGGGCGTTGGTGCGCCGGTCGGTCACCCAGCGCTCCACCGTCCACTGGAACGCCCTGCGCGGATCCTTCAGCTCCAGCGTCGCCGGAGTGTCCACGGTCGTGGACACGTCCCACACGGCCCGCCCGCTGCGCTTGCTCTCCGCCACGTCCCCGAGCACGTGCCGGGTGATGGTGATCTTCTGCCGGTCCTTCGTGCGCAGCGTCTCGGCGTCGAAGTAGCTGCCGGTGCCGGTGAAGACGGTGGTCACATCGACGTCCACCGGGGTGCGCTGGGCGCGTGGCGCGACGTACCAGGCGAGCATCGGGGCGAGCACCAGAAGGAAGACGCCGAGTCCCAGCAGGACCAGGGAAAAGGGTGAGGCGGTCTTACGCATACGAGCACTCCTGAGGGCGGCGGGGGCAGTGCACGTGCGGCGTGGCGGTGGTCCGGGTGAACGGGCGGGAACCGTAGGCGACTGCTTGACATGCCGTCAATGCCCCCACACACTCGGCAAGCACCGCGGCCGACGCGGACCGGCACCCGGCCGGCGCGGCGGGACACCGCCGCCGCCGCTGTGCGGCTCCGCGCGCCCGTGGCCGTCCGCGGACCGGGCCGGACCGGTGCGCTGCGCAACCCTCGACGTACCTGCCACGAAGGGGCTCGCCGCGCCATGCACAGACTGCTCGCCGCCGTACTGACCTCACTGGCCGCCGCCGCCCTCGCCGTCGGTGCCGCCCTCGGCATCGTCGCCGTCCTGGACGCCACGCCCGAACAGCCGAACGTACCTCTGGTGACCTTCGACCGGACGCCGTAGGGGAGGACGCAGGCGTGGTGGAGACCGTCCGCTCGGCCTGGCGCGACGTACCCCCGGCGCAGGTACGGGAGTTCGCCGCCCGCGCCCTCGACGAGGTCCCGGCGCTCGCCCAGCGGATTCTGGCCGAGATCCGCCGGGAGTACCCGCAACTGCCGCTCGCGCTGGACGAGTACGGCGAGCCGCGTGCCCTGACCGGCATCCGGCAGTCTCTGGAGCACTTCGTCGAGCACCTGTCCGCCGGACTGGATCTTCCGCACGTCCACCCGCGCATCTTCCAGGAGTTCGGCCGCGGCGCGGGCATCCAGGGCCGCAGCCTGGACGCCCTCCAGGCGATCTACCGGCTGGGCGTACGGCTGGCCTGGCGGCGGCTGGCCGAGATCGGCCAGCAGGTGGCGATCCCGGCCCCCGCCATGTACGAACTGGCCGAATCCGGCTTCGAGTACCTGGACGGGCTGGTGGCCGAATCCGTACGCGGCTTCGCCGAGGCGGCGGCCCGCCAGGCGGGCGAGCGGCTGCGGCACCAACGGCGGCTCATGGAGCAGCTGTTCGCGGCGGGGACCCGCGCGCACACGCCGCCGGCGCTCACGGACCGCGCCGCCCGGATCGGCTGGGCGCTGCCCGAACGGGTCGCCGTGGCCGTACTGCTGCGCCCGGCCCGCGAATCCGTCGCACCGGCCGTCGGCGCGGACGTCCTGCTGGACATGGAGTGCGAACGGCCCCGCATGGTGGTGCCGGAACCGGACGCCGCCGGGCGCCGGGAACTGCTCCAGCGGGCCACGGCCGGGTGGTCGGGCGCGCTCGGCCCGGCCGTACCCCTGGCCGACGCGGCCAAGTCCCTGCGCTGGGCGAGCGCCGCCGTCGACCTGATGGAGCGCGGCCTGCTGCCCTCCGGACAGCTGCTGCACTGCACCGAGCACACCGAGGCGCTGGTCCTGCTGCCGCCCGAGGAGCTGATCGAGGACCTGACCCGGCGGCGGCTGGAGCCGCTGGCGCACTGCGGCCCCACGCACGGACGCCGGCTGGCCGAGACCCTGCTCGCCTGGCTGGAGACGCGCGGCGGCGCGCCCGAGGTGGCCGCCCGGCTCGGCGTCCATCCGCAGACCGTGCGCTACCGGCTGCGCCAGATAAGGGAATTGTGGGGCGACGAAGTGGACGACCCGGACCGCCGCTTCGAACTGGAACTGGTGCTGCGGGCCCGGCGGCTGCGCGGCGAACTCAGCGTGCCGGGCCGCCCGCCCTGCCCTCGCTGAACAGCTCGAAGCCGTCCAGCAGCCGGGCCAGACCGAACTCGAACATCGCGTCCAGGCCCAGCATCCCCGCGTCGTCCACGTCATTGATCCCCTCGTACATGGGGAACGCGCCGGAACCGATGATCCGCTCGTACTCCGGTTCCAGCGACGCCATCCACTGCTCCTGGTCCATGCCGGTCTGCTGCTCGGCCTCCAGGTCCTCCTCCAGGGCGGCCGCCGTGCCGCGGACGTGGTTGATCAGGGTCAGGGCCAGCCGCAGCTTGGTCAGCGGGTCGAACTGCGTCGCCGTGGCCATCGTCCACTCGATGAGGACCATGGCGTGCGGCATCGGCTGCGGGCGGGTGATCGACAGGTACTGGGCCACCCACGGATGCCGCTGGTACAGCTTCCACTGGAGACGGGCGCCGGCCTCCATCCGCGCGCGCCAGTGCCGCGGCGCCGGGTCGGGCAGCTCGACCTCGGCGAAGGTGGCGTCCGCCATCAGCATGACCAGCTCGTCCTTGTTCGCCACATGGCGGTAGAGCGCCATCGAGGAGACGCCGAACTCGGCGGCGACGCGGCGCATCGACAGGGCGCGCAGCCCCTCGGCATCGGCGATCCGGACACCGGCCCGGACGATGCGGTCGCGGCTGAGGCCGGAAGGGTGGCCGCCTCCTGCCGGGAGGGGATGGTGACCGCCGCTGCTGCTGCGCGGCCGGGGCGTGGAACCGCCGTCCGTGCGCGTCCCGGTGGCCGCGACCACCGTGCCGACGCCCGGCACGGCCCGCACCAGGCCCTCCTGGCGCAGTGTCGTCAGCACCTTGGTCGCGGTCGCCATCGCCACCCCCCATTCCTGGGTGATCCGCCGCGTCGAGGGCACGCGGTCGCCCGCGGCCAGTTCCCCGCTGTCGATGCGCCGCCGGATCTCCGCGACGATCCGGCGGTACGGGGGCGGGGTCGAACGGTCCACGGCGGCTACCTCCGTACTAGTGCACCAGGTGTCTGTGAGGGTAGCAGGAGCGTCCTGACGCGGGGGAGCGTACTGCGGTGCACTAGTGTGATGCACCTCTGCTGCCCAGATGTGCCAGGACGTTTGCGGTGTAAGCAAGCCCTGTCTACCTTGCTTGCCATGACGTTTACCCCGTACGCACCACCGCCCCGCGCCGGGCGGCGCGAGTGGACCGCGCTCGCGGTGCTCCTGCTGCCCTGTCTGCTCGTCTCGATGGACGTCTCGGTGCTCTACTTCGCCGTACCGTTCCTCTCCGCGGAACTGGCGCCCAGCGGCACCGAGCAGCTGTGGATCCTCGATGTCTACGGCTTCGTGCTCGCCGGGCTCCTGATCACGATGGGCGCCATCGGCGACCGCGTCGGCCGCCGCCGGCTGCTGCTCTCCGGCGCCGTCCTGTTCGGTATCGCCTCGGCGCTGGCCGCGTACGCACAGGGCCCGGGCATGCTCATCGCCGCCCGCGCGGTGCTCGGCATCGGCGGCGCCACCCTCATGCCGTCCACCCTGGCCCTGATCCGCAACCTCTTCCACGACGCCGGACAGCGCGGCAGGGCCGTCGCGGTCTGGTCCGGCGCCATGATGGGCGGCATCGCCGCCGGACCCGTGCTCAGCGGGGTGCTGCTGGAGCACTTCTGGTGGGGGTCGGTGTTCCTGATCAACACCCCGGCGATGGTGCTGCTGCTCGTGGCCGGGCCGCTGCTCCTGCCGGAGTTCAAGAATCCGGCGGCGGGCCGCTTCGACCTGGCGGGCGCGCTGCTCTCCCTGGCCGCGATGCTGCCGATCGTCTACGGCATCAAGGAGATGGCCCGCAACGGCGTCGCGGCACTGCCCGCGCTGGCCGTCGCCGCCGGCCTGCTGGCCGCCGCGGCCTTCGTCCACCGCCAGCGCACCGCGCGGCACCCGATGCTGGATCTGGAACTCCTCCGGCACCGCGGCTACTCGGGCTCCGTCCTGATGAACCTGCTGGCGATGTTCGCGCTGGTCGGCAGTGCGGTCTTCTTCACCCAGTACCTCCAGTCCGTACGGGGCATGGGCCCGCTGGAGGCGGCCCTGTGGAACGTGGTGCCGACCGTCGCGGTGGGCGGCATGGCCCCGGCCGCCGCCGCACTCGCGCAGCGCATGGACCGTGCCTTCGTCATCGCCGGCGGATTCCTGGCCGCCGCCGGCGGGTTCCTGTGGGTGTCGCGGGCGGAGGCGGACACGGCCCTGTGGATCGTGCTGCTGGGGGCGAGCGTCTATGCGGCGGGACTGGTGATGGTGATGTCGCTCGGCACCGAACTGGCCCTCGGCGCCGCTCCGCCGCAGCGCGCGGGCTCGGCCTCCGCGGTCCTGGAGTCCGGCTCGGAACTGGGCGGCGCGCTGGGCCTGGCGCTGCTGGGCACCCTCGGCACCGCCGTCTACCGCGGCGACGTCAGCGGGTCCGTGCCCGGCGGGCTGCCCGCGGGCGCGGCGGAGGCCGTACGGGAAACCCTGGCCGGGGCCGCGGCAGTCGCGGGGGAACTGCCGGGCCGGGCGGGGGAGGCGCTGCTGACGGCGGCCCGTACGGCGTTCGTCCACGGGATGCATGCGGCACTGCTCGGCGCGGCGGCCGTGATGGTGCTGGGGGCGCTGCTGGCGGCGGTGCTGCTCAGGGGCGTACGGACGCAGCAGCCGACGACGGACGGTGCGCTCCGGCGGGACACCTCGGATGTCCCGGACGCCTTGGACGCTCCGGCCGCGCCGGCGGCCCCGGTCAGCCGAAGCTGACCCGCTCCAGCCAGAGGTCCAGCAGCTCCCGGTCGCCGGATATCCGGATGCCGGGGCTGTCGGCGGGCAGCCGTCGGTAGACGACCAGCAACAGATCGGTCAGCGGGCCGCACACGGTCACGGCGGCCTCCTCCTGCGGGGCACGGCGCCAGGTGATGGCCGCGCCGGCCAGGTCGACCAGCCAGTCGGCGGCCGTCTCCGGCGCCGCGTCGGTGGCCCGGAACCGCAGCGTCCGGCCGGGGCCGAGCACCTCGCGCATCTGCGGGCGGTAATCGAGCGTCTGGGGCTGCGAGCCCAGTTCCAGCCATTCGGTGAGGCAGTCGGCGGCGACCTGCTCGTCGAGGGTGAACTCCGCACCGGCGGCCAGGAACGCGTCGGCCCGGTGGATCGCCGTCTCGTTGGCCATCCGGCGGGCGAAGAACGCGGCGGCCGGGCCCAGTCGACGTATCGGAACCCAGGCTTCCGCGCCCGGCCCGGCCGCCCGCAGGGTCTCCGCCAGCAGGGCGGCACCCTCGCCCAGCCAGCCGTCGAGCAGCACCGGGTCCTCGTCGGCGTACGGCGACAGGTCGCGGAAGTGGGCGTCGGGCGGGGGCTCGGTCGCGCCGGTGCGCACCACCTCCTCGACCCAGCGGTGGGCGCCGCCCAGGTGCCGCAGCAGCTGGCCGAGATTCCAGCCGGGGCAGGTCGGCACCGGGGTCCTGAGGTGGTGCGCCGCGCCGACGAGGGAGCACAACAGCTCGGTCTGCGCGACGATTTCGGCGCAGTGGCGGTCGTACGTCGAAGCCTTCATGACGCCACGGTAGGTCCCGCCACTGACAACCGGACCGTGCTCAGCTGAAGTCCAGGCCCCCGGTCCGGGTCCGCTTCA
The DNA here is from genome assembly GCF_044327805.1 of Streptomyces sp. NPDC018019. Classification (NCBI taxonomy): domain Bacteria; kingdom Bacillati; phylum Actinomycetota; class Actinomycetes; order Kitasatosporales; family Streptomycetaceae; genus Streptomyces; species Streptomyces sp. NPDC018019. Next base: position 82,743 of record NZ_JBIRGD010000026.1, read on the forward strand.
GCTCGAAGAACTTGTCGTAACCGGCGAGCAGCCGGGCGCCGTCGAAGACCCGCACCGCTTCCTCGCCGCGCGGGATCGCCGTCAGCACCGGGCCGAAGAAGGCGACGCCGTCGATGTGGAGGGTGGGGGTGCCGACCTCCTCGCCGACCGGGTCCATGCCCTCGTGGTGGCTCTTGCGCAGCGCCTCGTCGTAGGCCGTGCTGTCCGCGGCGGCGGCCAGTTCCGCGGGGAGGCCGACCTCGTCGAGCGCCTCCTTGATGACGGCCTCGTAATCGTCCCGGTCGTCGTTGTGCAGACGCGTGCCGAGCGCGGTGTACAGATCGCGCAGGACGCCCTCGCCGTGCTCCTGGGCGGCGGCGATGCAGACCCGGACCGGACCCCAGCCCTTGGCCAGCAGCTCCCGGTACTGCTCGGGCAGCCCCTCGCGGCCGTCGTTGAGGACGGACAGGCTCATCACGCGGAAGCGCAGGTCCAGATCGCGATGGCGCTCCACCTCCAGGATCCAGCGGGAGGTGATCCAGGCGAACGGGCAGAGGGGGTCGAAGTAGAAGTCAACCGTGTGGCGGGTGGTGTCCTGGGAAGGCGCATTCTGAGCAGTCATGGCGCCACGATAGTTCGCATCGCAACATTCGACCGGATGAAATGCGCCACGCCCTCTCCGTCAGGCCGGTATCAATCGGCCGTTTGCCCTCGTTCCCGTTCGCCGGGCCCGCCCGGCTCCGGTGTGGCGCCCAGCATCCGCTGGAGCAGGCCCTTGAGCAGCGCGCGTTCCGCGACGGACAGCTCGCCGAGCGGTTCGCGGGCGAAGTCCAGGGAGTCGTGCAGCCGTTCGGCGGTGATCCTGCCCGTCTCGGTGGGGGCGGCCAGTTTCACCCGGCGGTCGGCCGGATCCGGACGGCGCTCCACCAGGCCCCGGGACTCCAGCCGGTCCACGATCCCGGTCACGTTCGACGGTTCGCACTTCAGATACCGGGCTATCCGTCGCATGGGCATCGGCTCGCGGGAGAGGAGGCGGAGAACGCGCGCCTGGGCTCCGGTGAGGGAATGCTCGGCCGCCGCCCGCTCGTACTCCTCGTGATAGCGGGCCACGACGGTGCCGATGAGCTCGACGACCTCGACGGTCAGGTGGTCTGCGCGAGGAGTCATGACATCAGGATAGCGAATTGCTTGACAACATGAAATATCTAGGAGCATGGTTGTTTCAGGACCTGAAGCATTTAGGAGGAGCAGCCCATGTCCGCACTGCCCACGTCCGGCCGCGAATGGCACCTGGTCGCACGCCCGCACGGCTGGCCGAAGCCGGAGGACTTCGCGCTGCGCGAGGCCGCGGTCACCGAACCCGGCGAGGGACAGCTCCTCGTCCGCAACCTGTACTTCTCCGTCGACCCGTACATGCGCGGCCGGATGAACGACGTGAAGTCCTACAGCCCGCCCTTCAAGCTCGACGAGCCGATGGAGGGCGGCGCGGTCGGCGAGGTCATCGCCTCGAACGCCGACGGCATCGCGGTCGGCGACCACGTCCTGCACTTCAAGGGCTGGCGTGAGTACGCCGTCGTGGACGCCGCCAGGACCGCCAAGGTGGACGGCTCCCTGGCCCCCCTCTCCGCCTATCTGGGCGTGCTCGGCATGCCGGGCCTGACGGCCTACGCGGGCCTGCTGGAGGTCGCCTCCTTCAAGGAGGGCGACACCGTCTTCGTGTCCGGCGCGGCCGGCGCGGTCGGCAGCGAGGTCGGCCAGATCGCCAAGCTCAAGGGCGCCGCGCGCGTCATCGGCAGCGCGGGCTCCGACGACAAGGTCGAGCTGCTGACGAAGGAGTACGGCTTCGACGCCGCCTTCAACTACAAGTCGGACGAGTCCGTCAAGGAGCAGCTCCGCAAGGCCGCCCCCGACGGCATCGACGTCTACTTCGACAACGTCGGCGGCGACCACCTGGAGGCCGCCATCGACGTGCTCAACACCCACGGCCGCGTCGCCGTCTGCGGCATGATCTCGCAGTACAACGCCACCGAGCCGACCCCCGCGCCGCGCAACCTGGCGATGGTCATCGGCAAGCGGCTGCGCATCCAGGGCATGCTCGTCGCCGACCACAACCACCTGCAGGAGCAGTTCGTCCAGGAGGTGTCGGCCTGGGTGCGCTCGGGCGAGCTGAAGTACCGCGAGACCAAGGTCCGCGGCGTCGAGAACGGGGTCGAGGCCTTCCTGGGCCTGCTGCGCGGTGACAACACCGGCAAGATGATCGTCGATCTCACGGACTGAACCGGCACCGGGCCGAACAGGCCGGGCCACTAGGCTCGGCACCACGCCGTCGTGACCGTGGGCGCGAGTCGCGGCGAACCACAGGAGGATTCCTTATGGCCATCCAGCCCGTAGACGTCGTCTACACCGCCGTCGCCACCGCCGAGAACGGCCGGGACGGCCGCGTCGCCAGCGACGACGGCAAGCTGGACGTCGTCGTCAACCCACCGAAGGAGCAGGGCGGCAGCGGCGCCGGCACCAACCCCGAGCAGCTCTTCGCGGCCGGTTACAGCGCCTGCTTCCAGGGCGCGCTGAGCGTCGTCGCCCGCCAGGAGAAGGCGGACGTCTCCCGCTCCCGGGTGACCGCCAAGGTCGGCATCGGCAAGACCCCGTCCGGCGGCTTCGGTCTCACCGTCGAGATCACCGCCGCCATCCCGAACGTGGACGCGGCCACCGCCAAGGACCTGGTCGAGAAGGCCCACCAGGTGTGCCCGTACTCGAACGCCACCCGGGGCAACATCGACGTCAAGCTGACCGTCGCCTGATCCGGCGCACGACACCGAGGGTCGCATCTCCGTGCTGGGGTGCGGCCCTTGGGCGTATGGGGGCTGTGGGTGGGGGCGCGCCCTGGACTCGGGCGGCTCCGTGCGGGCGGAGGCGCGCGCGGTGTCGGCCCGTACGGGTGGAGGTGCGCTCCGTCTCGGTCCGTGCGGGCGGCCGTGCAGGTGCGCCGCTGCTCCGGTCTCGCCGCATCGGTCTCGCCGTTCCGGTCGGGCGGCACCGGCCGTGCGAACGCGTCCCTGTCCCGGTCTCGCCGTACCGGCCGTGCGGGCGGGATGTGCCCCGGGCCCCGGTTCCGGCCGTCACCGCCGCACCGCCGCTCCCCGTTCCCGGCCGTCCCGTGGGCGCGTTCCGGCCTCCCGGCGCCCCGGCCGCCCGGCCTGCCACTATCGCTCCCGCCCCTTCGCTGTGACGCAGGCCACTCTTCCCACTCCTTGACGCCACCGCCGTGTAATCGATTACGTATGGCCCACACGAAATCGATTACACACCGCTGTGCGATCGAGACGCCAGGAGCTGCGGTGTCCTCGACCGGCTTCACGGAAGGGCAAGGGCGCCCATGGCGAAGATCAAGGACGTGGCCGAGCGGGCCGGGGTGTCCGTGGCCACCGTCTCCCGGGTGCTCAACGGGCGCAGCCCGGTCGCCGAGACCCGCGAGCGGGTGCTCGCCGCCGTCGAGGAACTGGGCTACCGGCCCAACAACGTCGCCCGCGCCCTGCGCACCGCCCGTACCGGCGCCCTCGGCCTGGTCATCAGCGACCTGACCAACCCGTTCTTCACCGAACTCGCCGACGCCGTCGAGGACGCGGCCCGCGGCCTCGGCTACAGCCTGGTCATCGGCAACGCCGCCGAACGCCCCGGCCAGCAGGACGACTACATCCGTACGCTGCTGGACCGCCGCATCGACGGCCTGCTGGTCAGCTCGGCCGGCACCGGTTCCGCGATGCTGGGCGAGGTCGTCGCCTCCGGCACCCCGCTGGTACTGCTCGACCGGATCGTGCCCGGCATCGACGCGCCCTGCGTACGTGCCGACGGCAGCGCGGCGCTCACCGCCCTCGCCGCGCACCTCGCCGCCCTCGGCCGGCGGCGCCCTGCGATCATCGTCGCTCCGGCCGGCACACCGACCGGCGACGAGCGGCTGGCACTCTTCCGTACGGCCCTGGCCGCACACGGCATAGCGCTGCCGGACGAGCGGGTCGGCTCCACGCCCGACCTCCGGCACACCGGCGGCCGGCAGGTGATGCGCGGCTTCCTGGACCTGCCCGAACCGCCCGACGCCGTCCTGGCCACCGACAACCTGATGGCGCTCGGCGCGATGGACGAGATCCGCGCGCGCGGGCTGCGGGTGCCGGGCGACGTGGCGCTGGTCGTGTACGACGACGTGCCGTGGTTCGCGCACACCGACCCGCCGCTCACCGCCATCGCCCAGCCCACCCGCGAACTGGGCCGGGCCGCCGTGCGCACCCTGCTGGCGCGGATCGAGGGCCGCCCGGCCGATTCCGTACTGCTGCCGGCCCGGCTCGTCACCCGCCGTTCCTGCGGCGAACCGGCCGGCGACCAGGGCGCACCGGCCACCGGCCGGAAGGAGAACACGGCCCAGGAGGAGCACACCCGACAGGAGAGGGGCAGCGCATGACCGACGTCAACGACGACGTTCGGGAGGACGCACCGGCCGGCCGCGAACTGCTGCGCGTCGAGGGGGTGACGAAGTCGTTCCCCGGCGTACGGGCCCTGGACGGCGTGGACCTGAGCCTGCGCGCGGGCGAGGTGCACGTCCTGCTCGGCGAGAACGGCGCGGGCAAGAGCACCCTGATCAAGATGCTGTCCGGCGCCCACCGCCCGGACGCCGGCCGCATCCTCGTGGCCGGCGGCCCGGACGGCGCCCACGAGGACCTCCGCGAGGTCCACGTCCGCACCGCGCAGGACGCCGAACGGCTCGGCATCGCCACCATCTACCAGGAGTTCAACCTCGTCCCCGGGCTGACCGTCGCCGAGAACATCTTCCTCGGCCGGCAGCCGCGCACCGCGCTCCGCCTCATCGACCGGAAGACGATGCGGGCGCGCGCCGCCGAACTGCTGCGCCGGGTGCGCCTCGACGTCTCCCCGGACGCCCCGGTCGCCGAACTGGGCATCGCCCGCCTCCAGATGGTCGAGATCGCCAAGGCTCTGAGCCTGCGCGCCCGCGTCCTGATCATGGACGAACCGACCGCCGTACTGACCTCCGAGGAGGTCGAGACGCTCTTCGCGATCGTGCGCGAACTGCGCGACGAGGGCGTCGGGATCATCTTCATCACCCACCACCTGGAGGAGATCGGCGCCCTCGGCGACCGGGTCACCGTGCTGCGCGACGGCCGTTCGGTGGCCGAGGTCCCGGCCGGCACCGGCGAGGACGAACTGATCCGGCTGATGGTGGGCCGGGACATCGCCGAGCAGTACCCGCGGCAGCGCCCGGACGCACCGGGCGCGCCGCTGCTGCGCGTACGCGGCCTGACCCGGCACGGCCCCAACGGCGCCCCGGTCTTCGAGGGCGTGGACTTCGAGGTGCGGGCCGGTGAGGTCGTCGGCCTCGCGGGCCTGGTCGGCGCGGGCCGTACCGAGGTCGCGCGGGCGGTGTTCGGCGTGGACCGCTACGACGCCGGGAGCGTCGAGATCGACGGGCGGGTGCTGGCGCCCGGCGACGTACGGGCCGCGATGCGGGCCGGGCTCGGCCTGGTCCCGGAGGACCGCAAGGGCCAGGGCCTGGTCCTGGACGCCTCGCTCCAGGACAACCTGACGCTGGCCCGGCTGCGCCGGGACACCCGCGGCGGCCTCGTGGACCGGCGCGGCCAGCGGCGGGCGGCGGCCGAGGTGGCCGCGCGGCTGAAGGTGCGGATGAGCGGGCTCGGGCAGCCCGCCCGCACCCTCTCCGGCGGCAACCAGCAGAAGATCGTCATCGGCAAGTGGCTGCTGGCCGACACCCGGCTGCTGATCCTGGACGAGCCGACGCGCGGTATCGACGTCGGCGCGAAGGTCGAGATCTACCAGCTGGTCAACGAGCTGACGGCGGCCGGCTGCGCGGTGCTGATGATCTCCAGCGACCTGCCCGAGGTGCTCGGCATGAGCGACCGGGTGCTGGTCATGGCGCAGGGACGGCTCGCCGGTGAGCTGTCCGCCGACGAGGCGACGCAGGACGCGGTGATGGAGCTGGCCGTACGGTCCGGCGCCGGCGCGTCCGGTCCGCACGACACGAACGAGAGCGCGATGGAGGGCTCCGATGTCCGCTGATGTGAAGACGGGAGCGGGCGCCGAGGCGGTCGGCGCCGCCCCGCCCGGTACCGGGTTCGGCCCCTGGTTCACCCGGGCCGTCCTGAAGAACGGCCCGCTGGGCGGCCTGATCGCCCTCGTCGTGGTGATGGCGGCCCTGTCCGGGGACTTCCTGAACGGGCAGAACCTCCTCAACGTCGGCGTCCAGGCGTCGGTCACCGCCGTCCTCGCCTTCGGTGTCACCTTCGTGATCGTCTCGGCGGGCATCGACCTGTCGGTCGGCTCGGTGGCCGCCCTCAGCGCCACCGTGGTCGCCTGGGCCGCGACCGACGCCGGCCTGCCGGTGTGGACCGCCGTCCTGCTGGGCCTGGCGGTCGGCGCGGCGGCGGGCCTGGTCTCCGGCGCGCTCGTCGCGTACGGGAAGCTGCCCGCCTTCATCGCCACGCTCGCGATGCTCTCCATCGGCCGCGGCCTCGCCCTGGTCATCACCGGCGGCTCGCCGATCGCCTTCCCGGCCTCGGTCAGCAGGCTGGGGGACACGCTGGGCGGCTGGCTGCCCGTCCCCGTCCTGGTCATGATCGCGATGGGGCTGATGGCGGCGCTGGTCCTCAACCGGACGTACGCGGGCCGCGCGATGTTCGCGATCGGCGGGAACGAGGAGGCGGCCCGGCTCTCCGGCATCGACGTCAAGCGCCGCAAGCTGGTCATCTACGCGCTGTCCGGGCTCTTCGCGGCGGTCGCCGGCATCGTGCTCGCGGCCCGGCTGACCTCCGCCCAGCCGCAGGCCGCCGTCGGCTACGAACTCGACGCCATCGCCGCCGTCGTCATCGGCGGCGCCAGCCTCTCCGGCGGCTCCGGCAAGGCGTCCGGCACCCTCATCGGCGCGCTGATCCTCGCCGTGCTGCGCAACGGCCTCAACCTGCTGAGCGTCTCGGCGTTCTGGCAGCAGGTGGCCACCGGCCTGGTCATCGCGCTGGCGGTGCTCCTGGACACGCTGCGGCGCCGGAGCGGGCGATGAGGCGGCGTACGGGTACGGAGCCGGCCGGCGGGCGTATGGGGCCGACCGGCACGCGTACGGGCAGGGGCGCGGGGCGGCTCGGCGGGCGTTCGGGTACGCGGCCGACCGGCAGCCGTACGGGCCTGACCGGCAGCCGTACGGGTCCGACCGGCAGCCGTACGGGCCCGATCGGAAGGCGTACCGGCCTGCTCGGCGCGGCCGCCCTGGCCGCCACCCTCGTGCTGTCCGGCTGCGACCGCGGCGGCGACACGGACCTGGGCCTGGCCCTGTCCACCCTCAACAACCCGTTCTTCGTCGGCATCAAGGAAGGCGCGCAGGCCGAGGCGGACCGGCGCGGCCTGCACATCAACATCACCGACGCGCAGAACGACCCCATGCAGCAGATCAACCAGATGGAGACGTTCACCAGCCAGGACGTCAAGGCGGCGATCATCAACCCGGTGGACTCCGACGCCGCCGTACCGGCCGTCGGGGTCGCCAACCGGGCGAAGGTGCCGGTGATCTCCATCGACCGCGGTGTCAACGGCGGCGACGTCGGCTCGACCATCGCCTCCGACAACGTCGCGGGCGGCCGGCTCGCCGCGCGGACGCTCGCCGAATCCCTCGGCGGCAAGGGCAAGGTGGCCTTCCTGGAGGGCCAGCCCGGCACCTCGGCCGCCCGCGAGCGCGGGCGGGGCTTCGAGGAGGGCATCAAGCGGTACCCGGGCATCGAGGTGGTGGCGCGGCAGCCCGCCGACTTCGACCGGACCAAAGGTATGGACGTGATGTCCAATATGCTCCAGGCACACCGGGACATCGTCGGCGTCTTCGCGGCCAACGACGAGATGGCCCTCGGCGCCGCCAAGTCGCTCGGCGCCAGGGCGGGCAAGGACGTGAAGATCGTGGCGTTCGACGGCACGCCGGACGGCGTCGCCGCCGTCCGCGGCGGGACGCTGACCGCCACGGTCGCCCAGCAGCCGAAGCTGCTCGGGAAGCAGGCCGTGGAACAGGCGCTCAGGGCGGCGCGCGGTGAGCGTCCGCCGAAACAGGTGAAGGTGCCGGTCGTGCTGGTGAACAGCGAGAACGCGGCGGAATTCGATGGGTGAGAAGCAGATGTACGACGTACTGGTAGTGGGCTCGGCCAATGCGGACCTGACGGTCCGGGTGGCGCGGCGGCCCGGCGCGGGGGAGACCGTGCACGGCTCCGACCTGGTCGAGTCGGCGGGCGGCAAGGGCGCCAACCAGGCCGCTGCCGCCGCCCGGCTGGGCGGCCGGGTCGGGCTGCTGGCCCGGGTCGGCGACGACGCGTACGGCGAGCTGCTGCTGGACGCGCAGCGCGCCGCGGGCACGGACGTCACGCACGTCATCGCCGCGCCCGGCACCCGTACCGGCACCGCCATGATCATCGTGGGCCCGGACGGCGACAACAGCATCGTCGTCTCCCCGGGCGCCAACGCGGCGCTCACCCCCGCGGACGTGGCCGCCGCCCGCGATGTCATCGCCGGGTCCGCCACCGTCTCCCTCCAGCTGGAGGTCCCGATGGAGACGGTACGGGCCACCGCGGCCACCGCCACGGAGACCGGCACCCGGGTCGTCCTCAACCCGTCCCCGACGCCCGACCGCCTCGACCCCGAACTCCTCGCCGCCGCCGACCCCCTCGTCGTCAACGAGCACGAGGCGCAGCAGCTCGCGGGCCGCGGCGAAGGCACCCCGGAGGACTGGGCCCGCGCGCTGCGCGACCAGGGTGCCCGCTCGGTCGTCGTCACCCTCGGCGGCGACGGCGCGCTGGTCGTGGACGGCGAGGGGAAGAGCGAACGGGTCGCCGGGGTGAAGGTCGAGCCGGTCGACACCACGGGCGCCGGCGACGCCTTCACCGGCGCTCTCGCCACCCGCCTGGCCCGCGGCGACTCCCTCCCGGACGCGGCCCGCTTCGCCGTACGGGTCGGCGCCGCCGCCGTCACCAAGCCGGGTGCCCAGCCGTCCTACCCGACGCTGGACGAACTCCCGTCCTGAGCCGGGACCGCGGCGGGGGCGCCGCACTCGGGCCGCCCCCACCCTTGCCCCGCCCCGTCATTGCCGGGGCGGGGTGGCGGAGGCGGAGGTTGTCAGGGGAACGGCGGCCACCGCGGCGCAGCCGGGCAGGCGCTCACTGGTGGGCGCTGATCACGCCGCCGGCGCTGAGCACGATGTACACACCGTTGGCATCGAGCCCGGTGTCGTGCTGGTTCGCCTCCAGCGTGCCGTACACCGCGCCCTCGTTCCCGAGGATCTCCGCACGGTACCGGAGCTCGCCGGTCTTCGTGACCTTGGCCGTCCAGCCGCCCGCGAGCTTGAACGTGCCCGGGCCGCGGTGGCCGCCGCCCATCCAGGAATGCACCTGACCGGTCGAGGTGAGCACGACGAACATGTCGTTGGCGTCGAGCCCGGCGTCGTGCTGGTTCGCCTCCAGGGTGCCCAGGACCGAACCACGGTTGACGATCTTGGCGAGGTAGTGCTGGGTGCCTCGCTGGTAGATCTCGGCCTTGCTGCCGTCCGGCAGGGGCTGGGTACGGACCGGGGACGCCCCCTTGCCCGTGCCGGCGCGGGAGCCGCCCGACTGCTTGCCGACGGTCCCTGACGTGGTGCCGGCCCCCGACGTGGTGCCGGCCTGGGTGCCGGTGTCCGCCTTGGTGCCGGGGGCCTGCTTGCCGGCGGCGGGGGCCGCGGCCGTGGAGTCCGTGGCGCCGGCATCCGCGGCGACCAGGCCCGTACCCGCCTGGCCCGCGGCCTTCGTGCCGGAACCGTCCGAGCCGGAGCAGGCGGTCAGGGTGAGGGCGGCGGCTGCGGTCAGGGCCGCGGCGGCGACGCGCAGGGTGCGGCGGCGGGCGGTGCGGGCGGTGGCGGTGGAGCTCATTTCGGGGGTCCCCCAGGCAGTCGGTGTCGTGTCTCCTCGGTACGTCACCCACTCTGTCCGGGGCCGCTGGCGCCCGGCTGCCGCTCCGCTAACACCTGGCTAACGCGGCCGGATGTCCGGCCCGGCCGCCGGGCGCCGGCCGACCTCGGCCAGGGCCAGGCCCGCTGCGTCCGTCAGCCGCGCGAGGCACGTCCCGTCCGCCGCCCATATGCCGCTGTGCCCGCAGGCGACGCCCGGGCTGCCCGGGCCGGTGGCGTTGGCGAGCAGCACGTCGAGCGCGTGGTCCCGCGCCAGGGCGGCGTACCGCTCCGTGCGGTCCACCGAGTCGTGGAAGGAGCTGGCCAGATACACCTGGCAGCCGTCGGCCGCGGCCCGCTCCGCCACCTCGGGGAAGGCGTTGTCGTAGCAGGTGGCGAGGGCGAACCTCAGGCCGCGGAAGGTGAAGCGGCCGCCCGCGGCCGGCCCCGCGGTGAACAGCTCGTTCTCCCGGCCGTGCAGGTGGTGCTTGTCGTAGCGGGCCAGCGGCGCGCCGTCCGGCCCGTACACGAAGGTGGCGATCGTCATCCCGGCCGCGGTGCCCGACGGGCCGCGCCCCGGGCAGTTGACCACCGCGGCGACGCCCGCCGCCCGGCAGGCGTCGCGGACCGGGGCCAGACGCGGGTCGTCCGGCGCGAGGACATACCGCTCCGGGGCGGCGGCTATCGCGTCGAGCTCGTAGTTGGTCAGGGCCAGCTCGGCGAGGACGACCAGCTCGGCGCCGCGCCCGGCGGCCTCGGTGATCAGGCCGGCCGTGCGCGCCGCGTTGGCCTCGACGTCCAACGCGGCGGACGGGAACTGCGCTGCTGCGACGATCATTTCCCCATCATGCCCGGTGCCACTGACAACGCGGCGGTCAGGATGTTCCGCACCTGCCCGGTGATCGCGTTCCGGTTCCGTACGAAGTCCGGATCGGTGACCGTGCCGGTCACCGGATCGGTGTTCCCGGCGCCGAACTGGAGCACCGGCGTGTGCAGATGACCGCCCGGCACCGTCAGCCGCAGCGCGTCGCGCAGCAGCGTCGCCCGGTAGCCGATCTCGTTGGACAGGTAGTCACCGCCGCCGCCCGCGCGGGCCGCCGAGCCCGGCGTGGGCCCGTCGGGCCGGTCGACGGGCACCGTGCCGCCCGCCGGGATCTCGGTCACCGCCGTGTTGTCCCGGACCGGGAACGGCCCGGTGGGCGCCGCGGTGAGCTGCGCGTACGGCAGGGTCGTGGTGGTCCACTGCGGCTGCGGCCGGACGGTCGGCACGCCCTTCGGCACGGGCACCGTCCCGGTCCGCGACTCCCGTGCGTTGTCCGGGTAGCCGCCCCGCCAGGCGCCGTTGATCCGCTCCAGATCGAACCGTCCCGGCCGGCCCTGGCTGATGGTGGTGAACAGGTCCACCTGGTGCGGCCCGCGCCGGAAGGACGGCAGCAGCGTCCGTTCCACCGTGTCGGCCGCGAAGTCCGCCCACCGTACGGGGAAGACCGCGGTCTCGATGCGGGCGAGCCGTCCCGAGGACGTACGGACCGTCGTGCCGTCCAGCGCGAGCGCCGCGGCCCCGGACGGGTTGCTGCGCCGGGCGTCCGCGTCCAGCTGGAACGGGTCGAAGCCGGTCACCACGGCGCGCAGCACCCGGGTCCCGGGACGCCGGCCGCCGGGCAGGTCGATCGAGTCCTGCCCGCGCGAACCGCGTTCCAGCGCCGCCAGCAGCGTGTCCCGCCGGCCGTCGGACAGCCGGAAGTCCGGCTTCCACTCCCGCAGCGCCTTGGTCATCCCCAGCCGCGCCCAGTACAGCGGCCGGTCGTCGTCCCGGCTCAGGTCGCCGCCCTGCGGTCCGCGCCCCTGGACGCGGTCCACCGCGCGCCGCCACAGCGTGCGGCCCGCATCCGTGACGTACCGTTTCGCCGCGCCGTACGACTCCACCCGCGCGAGCCCGTCGGCGAACGTCCCGGCCACCCCGGCGAACCCGCTGCGCCGCAGGATCTCCTGCGGCACGGGCTGCGTCAGCCGCTGCTCCTCGGCGGTCGGCGTACCGGCGGCCGGCTGCCGTGCCGCGGTGGGGGCAGCGGTGCCGGTGGCGCCGGCAGCACCGGCAGCACCGGCAGTGCCGGTGGTGGCCGCTGTGGCGGAAGGTGCGGAGAGAGCGAGCGGGGCCGCGGTCAGCAACGCGGCGCCGAGCACGCCCAGCCTGGTACGTATGCGTCTCATGGGGTGAGTAAAGCGGCGCCGTGCTGCCGACGGAAGGGCTTGATCCGTTCAGGACGGCGTATCCGGCCCTTCGCCCTCCGGGGGCCGGCGCCCGGCTCCCGTGTCCCCGAGCAGCGCCAGGAAGTCCCGGAACGCCGCCGGCATGTCCACTTCTTCCGGCTCCAGCAGCCACTGGAGCTGGAGCCCGTCCATCACGGCGGCCAGCAGCGGCGCCGCCCGCTCCGGCGTCAGCCCGCCCGGCAGCCGGTCGCCGAACTCCGCCCGCAGCGCCTCGGCCAGCGTCTCCCGTACGCGGCGGAAGCGCCGTTCGAAGAAGTCCCGGGCCGGGTGGTCCTCGGTGACGCTGTCCCCGGACAGGACCGTGTAGGTCTGGACGACGCCGGGCCGTTCGGCGTTGTAGTCCACCAGCGCGGCCAGCGTGTCCGTGCGCCGGACGCCGGAGGCCGCGGCGGCGGACGCCGTGTCCCAGCGGTCGCGCTCCTCCAGGACGCCGACGAGCAGCAGCTCCTTGCTGGGGAAGTGGTGCAGCAGGCCCTGCTGGGTGAGGCCGGCGCGCTCGGCGACGGCGGCCAGTGAGGTGCCCCGGTAGCCGCGTTCGGCGATCAGCTCCATGGCGGCCTGGAGGATCGCCGCGCGCCGTTCCTCGCGCTGCGCCGCGCGCCCGCCGCCGCTCCGGCGGTCCGTCCGCCACGCCTGGTCCCGTGCAGTCACCGGCCGAGCGTAACCCCGCCGCCCGCCCCACCCGTACGATAACCAGAAGATAACGATGCCTACCGTTCGCCAGGTGGAGCGGTCACAATCGGGCCGGGGTCCCGGAGCCGTACGTCCACGTCAGGAGAGCCGTATGACCGACCACCGAAGCGCCTACGCCACGGCAGTCGCCCCGGCCGTCGAGGCGGCCCTGGGGAAGCTGGACCTCGACACCAAGGCCCGGCTGCTGTCCGGCCGGGACGTCTGGACGCTGCCCGCCGTCCCGGAGATCGGGCTGCGGTCCCTGGTCATGTCGGACGGGCCGATCGGCGTGCGCGGCCAGGGCTGGGGCGCCGAGGACCCGTCCGTCGCGCTCCCCAGCCCCACCGCGCTGGCCGCCGCCTGGGACCCGGGGCTGGCGCGCCGCGCGGGCCGGCTGCTCGCCCAGGAGGCGCGCCGCAAGGGCGTGCACGTCCTCCTGGCGCCCACCGTCAACCTGCACCGCTCCCCGCTCGGTGGCCGGCACTTCGAGTGCTTCTCCGAGGACCCGTACCTGACCGGCGTGATCGGCGCGGGGTACGTCGCCGGGGTCCAGGACGGCGGGGTGGGCACGACCGTCAAGCACTTCGTGGGCAACGACGCCGAGACCGAGCGCTTCACCGTCGACAACCGGATCGCCCCGCGCCCGCTGCGCGAGCTGTACCTGGCCCCCTTCGAGCACATCGTCGAAAGTGCCCGCCCCTGGGGCATCATGACGGCGTACAACCAGGTCAACGGCTCGACGATGACCGAACACCGCGAGCTGGTCGCCGGCGTCCTGCGGGACGAGTGGGGCTTCGACGGGGTCAACGTCTCCGACTGGACGGCGGCCCGCGACACGGTACGGGCCCTGCGCGGCGGACTGGACCTCGCGATGCCGGGGCCGCACACGGTCTTCGGGCCGCCGCTCGCGGCTGCCGTCCGGGCGGGCCGGGTCACGGAGGCCGAGGTGGATGCCGCGGTGCGCCGTGTGCTGCTGCTCGCCGCCCGCACGGGCTGCCTGGAGGGCGTCCCGGCCGCCGTCGCCCCGGAGGACGTACCGCAGGCCATCGACGGCCGCGCCCTGGCCCGCGAGATCGCCCGCCGCTCCTTCGTCCTCGTACGGAACGAGCCGGTCGTACGGGGCGAGCCGCTCGTACGGAACGAGTCGGCCACAGGGGGCGAACCAGCTGTACGCGATGAACCGGCCGTACACGATGAACCGGACGCCCCCGGAACACCGCCCGCCCCCGCCACGCCCCGCGCCCTCCCCCTGAACCCCCGCGCCCTCCGCAAGGTCGCCGTCATCGGTGCCGCCGCCGAGGACGCCCGGGTGCTCGGCGGCGGCTCCGCCACCGTCTTCCCCGAGCGGATCGTCTCCCCGCTGGACGGCCTGCGCGCCGCCCTGCCCGCCGGGACCGAAGTCGCCTTCGCGGTCGGTGCCGACCCGCGCACGAAGGTCCCGCACGCCCGCGCGGGCTTCGAGCTGTGTGCCCGCTACTACGACGCGGACGGCGCGCTGCTCGCCGAACAGCCGCAGGCCGACGGCAAGGTGCAGGCCCTGGGCCGGTTCCCGGACGGCGTCACACGGCGCAACCTGCACCGCGTGGAGCTGACCGGCAGCTTCACCCCGCGGACGTCCGGCGCCCATACCTTCGCCGTCTCCGGCACCGGCGAGCTGCGCCTGACCGTCGGCGGCCGGGTGCTGTTCGACGCCCCCTGCGCGCCGGGGACGGACGACCCGTTCGAGGCGTTCATGAACCCGGCGGAACACCGGCTGGAGGCGGAGCTGACGGCGGATCAGCCCCTGGACGTGACGCTGTGCTTCGTGCCGCGCAGCACCGCACTGGGCGCGGACATGCCCGCACTGACCTTCGCGCTCGGCCACGCGGAGCCGCGGCCCGACCCGGACGCCGAGCTCGACGCGGCGGTGCGGACCGCCGCGGACGCGGACGCCGCGATCGTGGTCGTGGCCACCACCGAGGAGACCGAGTCCGAGGGTTTCGACCGCGCGGACCTGGCCCTGCCGGGCCGCCAGGACGAACTGGTCTCCCGGGTGGCCGCGGCGAACCCGTACACGGTCGTGGTCGTCAACTCCGGATCACCGGTGGAACTCCCGTGGCGCGACCAGGTGCCCGCCGTCCTGCTCGGCTGGTTCCCGGGCCAGGAGGCGGGCGCGGCGCTGGCCGACGTCCTGCTGGGCGCGCACGAGCCGGGCGGCCGGCTGCCGACCACCTGGCCCGCCCGCCTGGCGGACGCACCGGTCACCCAGGTCACCCCGGTCGACGGCGAGATCCGCTACGAGGAGGGCGTGTTCATCGGTTACCGGGCGTGGCAGCGCCGGGCGCGCGAACAGGCGGGCCCGGCACCGGC
Organism: Streptomyces sp. NPDC018019; assembly: GCF_044327805.1. Classification (NCBI taxonomy): domain Bacteria; kingdom Bacillati; phylum Actinomycetota; class Actinomycetes; order Kitasatosporales; family Streptomycetaceae; genus Streptomyces; species Streptomyces sp. NPDC018019. Next base: position 97,981 of record NZ_JBIRGD010000026.1, read on the forward strand.
GTACCCCTTCGGGCACGGCCTCGGCTACACCGACTGGAGTTACGAGTCCCTGGAGGCGACCCCGGCACGCGCCCGCGTCCGGGTGCGCAACACCGGCCCGCGCCCCGGGCGCGAGATCGTGCAGATCTACCTCGCGCCCCTGACCAGGGTGGCGGGCGACGTACCGCTGGAGCGCCCGGACCGCTGGCTGGCCGGCTTCGCGAGCGTGGAGGCCGCCCCGGGCGAGACGGCCGAGGTGGAGATCGCCCTGCCCCGCCGCGCGTTCGAGGTCTGGGACGAAACGGCCGCCGCCCGCCGTTTCGTCGACGGCACCTACGCCGTCGAAGCGGCCCGCAGCAGCACCGACCGACGGCTGACCGCGCAGATCACGGTGGCCTGACCGCGCACGGACGGGCGCGCCGGGAGCGCGGCCGGGCCGGTGACCGGTCCCGGCTCAGCGGCCGGCCCGCACCTCGACATCGCCCCCGTCGCTGTGCACCTTGATCTTGTGCGGCGAGCTGCCGTCCACGGTGCCGGTGACCCTGCGGTCGCCGCCGTCCGTGGTGGCGTCCACCGCGTAGCGGTCCTGGGGGAGGCGGACGGAGACCCGGCCGCCGCTGGTGTGGCCGTCCACCCGGTCCGGGGTGGCGGTGAAGCGGGCGTCGATGTTGCCGCCGTCGGTCTCCACGGCCGTCTGCTTGGCCGTGCAGTCCCGGAGGGCGATGTCCCCGCCGCTCGTCCGGGCGCTGACGGCGCCCGCCGTCCCCTGGACGTCGATGTCGCCGCCGTCGGTCCGGAGGGTGACCGCCACCGAGCGCGGCACCCGTACCTCGTAGTTGACGTTGCACTTGCTCATGGCCCGCCCGCAGTCGTCCGCGGTGAGCTTGAGGCTGCCGTCCTGGAGGGAGTGCCGGGTGTCGGGCTTGTGCTTGCCGTATTCGAGCCGTTCGGTCACCTTGACCCGGTCGCCGGCCGCGTCGTCGGCGACGATCCTGATGTCGCCGCCCGGGGTCGACACGTCCAGCTTCGCGGTCCGGCCGTCCACCGTGTACGTGCGCTCGCTCTGGGTGACCTTTTCGGTCAGCTCGCAGCCGGTGACGGCGACGGCCAGCGTGACGAGCGCCGCCGCGGCCAGGGCGGTACGGGTGGTGCGGTGTCCGGGCCTGGTGGCGGCGCGGCGTCCGGTCATGACGGGTCCCCCCGGGACGAGAGCGGTGTGGGTGGGTGCCGAGGGGTGTACGGGGCCGCCGCGCACCGCCGTTCGGACAGGCACTCATCCTCCCGCGGCCCGCGACCCGTACGGATCCCCAGCAGGAATGATCTCCCGGCGGCCTCCCTTAAGGGGTGCCCCCAGGCCGTACGGAACCCTGCCGTCCGGTCCGTCCGACCTCGGCGCGCCGCGCCGTCCAGTCCGCTACGTCCCCTTACGGGTGATCTCCTCGAAGGCCATCCGCGCCAGCTCCCGCTGACCCTCCCGGCCGGGGTGGAACCAGTCCCAGGCGCTCAACTCGGCGCCGGTGAAGCGGAAGTCGAAGACCGAGCGGTCGAAGCGGCACAGCGCGTCCCGCTCGCAGACCGTTTCCAGCGCCTTGTTGTACGCCTGCACCCGCGCCCGCACGGTCTGCCGCCGGGTGTCCGCCGCCTTCGACAGGTCGTCCGGGTCGCGCAGCATCGACCCGCAGATGCCCAGTTGCCACACCTGCTTGCCCAGCGGGTTCTGCCGTCCCTGCGACCACAGCCGCATCAGGTCGGGCACGGCGGCGACGTACACCTGCGTCTTGGGCAGGGCCCGGCGCAGCTTGCGCAGCGACGCCTCGAAGTCGGCGCGGAAGGCGGTCTCCGTGGTCATCGCGCCGACGTCGTTGCGGCAGGCGTCGTTCGCGCCCACCAGAACGGTGACCAGCTCGGGCCGTTGGCGGACGGCCCGGTCGACCTGGGCGGGCAGGTCGCGCATCAGCGCGCCGGTCTTCGCGAAGTTCCAGCTGTGCGTGGCGGGGTCCTTCACCAGCCGCCGGGCGACGCTGTTCACCTGCGGATCGGTGCCGGTGGCCCAGGACACGGCGGGGCAGTCGGACAGCGCGGAGCAGGCGTCGAACCCGACGGTTATCGAGTCGCCGAGCGCGGCCACGGACGCCGGGTCGGTGCGCCACGCCGAAGCGGGCGCGGGGGAGGGGCTCGATGCCGTCCGGCCGCCCGTCCGGCCGCCGTCGCCCGGGTCGCCGCACCCGGCCAGGGAGACGAGGAGCGCGGCCGCCGTGCCGGCGGCGAGCGCGGCGGCACGGGCCCTGATTGGCCGAAAGGGCCGATTGACCCTTGTCATCCTCTGTCCCCCTCCGGCGTGCGAGTGATATCTGTTCCGGTACCGACGGTACGTCACCCCCCGGCGGCTGCTGCGCGGTAGCTTGTGCCGTGGCCCGTAGGGTCCTCGCCCGACGGCACCGGCACAGTCGGCACACTCGCATTACATCACGTCATTTACTGTCCCTTTTGCGGCAAATTGGGGCTAATGGTGTTTACTGTAGGTAACCTCGGATGCTGGTGCCGACGTGATCACTGGGGCAGAATGTTCGCAGCTGTCCCGGCCGCGACCGGAACGGGCACGAGGCCGCTGGGGAAGGCGAACCTCGAACCGTACTGGAGGTCCCGGTGACGACACGTGGAGTTCTGTACGTCCACTCCGCGCCGCGCGCGCTGTGCCCGCACGTCGAATGGGCCGTCGCGGGCGTGCTCGGTGTGCGCGTCAACCTCGACTGGATCCGCCAGCCGGCGTCCCCCGGGACGTGGAGAGCCGAGTTCTCCTGGCAGGGCGAGGCCGGCACGGCCTCCAAGCTCGCCTCGGCGCTGCGCGGCTGGCACCTGCTGCGCTTCGAGGTGACCGCCGAGCCCTGCGCCACCGCCGAGGGCGAGCGCTACAGCGCCACCCCCGAACTGGGCATCTTCCACGCCGTCACCGGCATCCACGGTGACATCCTCATCCCCGAGGACCGGCTGCGCGCCGCGCTCGCCCGCTCGGCGGGCGGCGAGACCGAGCTGGCGGCCGAGGTCGCCAAGCTGCTCGGCAAGCCCTGGGACGACGAACTGGAGCCCTTCCGGTACGCCGGTGAGGGTGCCCCGGTCCGCTGGCTGCACCAGGTCGTCTGAGGCCCCGCCGCGGCGCCGCGCCGCGTTTGTCCTGGAGTGCGCTCCAAGCCGTAGCGTGCGGACATGCCTGACAACATCTCAGTGGCGGTGCTCGGCACCGGAATCATGGGCTCGGCGATGGCCCGCAACCTCGCCGCCGCGGGCCTCGGCGTCCGCGCGTGGAACCGCACCCGCGCCAAGGCCGACCCGCTCGCCGCCGACGGCGTACGGGTCGTGGACACCCCGGCCGAGGCGGTGGACGGCGCGGACGCCGTCCTGACCGTCCTGCTGGACGGACCGGCCGTCCTGGACGCGATCAGGCAGAGCGCCCCCGCGCTGCGCGCCGGAACCCTCTGGCTCCAGATGAGCACCGTCGGCGCCGACGGGGTCGCCCCGCTCGCCGCCTTCGCCCGCGCACACGGCCTGGACTTCGTCGACGCGCCGGTGCTCGGCACCAGGGAACCCGCGGAGCGGGGCCTGCTGACGGTGCTCGCGGCCGGGCCGCAGGAGGTGCGGGAACGGGCCGGGCGGGTCCTCGGCATCGTCGGACAGCGCACCCTGTGGACCGGCGAGAACGCGGCGGCGGGCACCGCCAGCCGCCTCAAGCTGGCCGTCAACAGCTGGGTGCTCACCGTCATCAACGGCGCGGGGGAGGCGCTCGCCCTCGCGCAGGGGCTCGGCGTGGACCCGCGCGCCCTCCTGGAGGCGGTCGCGGGCGGGCCGCTCGACCTGCCCTATCTCCGGATGAAGTCGGAGCTGATCCTGTCCGGCGAGTACCCGGCGAGCTTCACGGTGTCCGCCGCGCGCAAGGACGCCCGGCTGATCGCGGAAGCCGCCGAGCAGGCCGGCGTACGGCTGGACCTCGCCCAGGCGGCGGCGGAGCGCTTCCGGCGCGCGGAGGAGCAGGGACACGGCGACGAGGACGGCGCGGCGGCGTACTTCGCCAGCTTCCCCGGCTGACCCGGCGGCAGGCATGCGGAAGGGGCCGCGCCCGACGGCGCGACCCCTTCACCGGTGCGACGGCCCGGTCCGTCAGACGGTCCGGAAGGCCAGCACCACGTTGTGACCGCCGAAGCCGAACGAGTCGTTCAGCGCCGCGATGGTGCCCTCGGCGGGCAGCTCGCGCTTGACGTCCCGGACGATGTCCGCGTCCGCCTCGGGGTCGAGGTTCTGGATGTTGATCGTCGGCGGCGCCACCCGGTGGTACAGCGCGAGGATCGACGCGACGGTCTCCACGCCGCCCGCGCCGCCCAGGAGGTGGCCGGTCATCGACTTGGTGGCGGAGATCGCCATGTGGTCGGCGTCGGTGCCGAAGACCTTGCGCAGCGCCTTCAGCTCGGCCAGGTCGCCCAGCGGCGTCGAGGTCGCGTGCGCGTTGACGTGCACGATCTCGGCGGCCTTGAGGTCGGTGCGGGCGAGCAGGTTCTGCAGGGCGTGCGCGATGCCGTTGCCGGACGGCTCGGGCTGCACGATGTCGTGGCTGTCGGCGGAGATGCCCTGGCCGACGGCCTCGGCGTAGACGCGCGCGCCGCGCTTGGCGGCGTGGTCGGCCGACTCCAGGACGATCACGCCGGAGCCCTCGCCGAGCACGAAGCCGTTGCGGTCCGCGTCGTAGGGACGGGACGCGCCCTCGGGGTCGTCGTTGTTCTTCGACATCGCCATCATGTTGCCGAACGCGGCGATCGGCAGCGGGTGGATGGCGGCTTCCGTACCGCCCGCGACGACGACGTCGGCACGGCCCGTACGGATCATCTCGACGGCGTAGCCGATGGCCTCGGCGCCGGACGCGCAGGCGCTGACCGGGGTGTGCACACCGGCCCGCGCGTTGACCTCCAGGCCGACGTAGGCCGACGGGCTGTTGGGCATCAGCATCGGCACGGTGTGCGGGGAGACGCGGCGCGAGCCCTTCTCCCGCAGGATGTCGTACTGGTTCAGCAGGGTGGTCACGCCGCCGATGCCGGAGGCGATGACCGTGCCGAGCCGGTCCGGGTCCACGGCGCCGTCCTCGCCGGCCTTGGCTTCGAAACCGGCGTCCGCCCACGCCTCACGGGCCGCGATCAGCGCGAACTGCGCCGAGCGGTCCTGCTTGCGGGCCTGCGCCCGGGGAATGATCTCTCCCGGGTCGACCGCCGCCGAGGCGGCGATGCGGACGGGGAGGTCGGCTGCCCAGTCCTGGTCGAGGGCGCTGACACCGGACCGGCCGGCCAGCATCCCCTCCCAGGTCGAGGCACTGTCGCCACCCAGCGGTGTGGTTGCGCCGATACCGGTGACGACCACGGTGCGATTGGTCGCGTTCACGGGAATTCTTACTCCACAGGTAGAGGGGTTGAGAATCGACGGCGCCACCGCGGGGTGGCGACATGCGCCGGGCCTGGATCAGCCCTGGTGCTCGAGGATGTACTTGGTCGCGTCGCCGACCGTCTTGAGGTTCTTGACGTCGTCGTCGGGGATCTTCACGTCGAAGCGCTCCTCGGCGGCGACGACGACCTCGACCATGGACAGCGAGTCGACGTCCAGGTCATCGGTGAAGGACTTGTCCAGCTTGACGTCCTCGGCGGGGATCCCGGCGATCTCGTTAACGATCTCGGCGAGACCGGCGACGATCTCTTCCTGAGTGGCGGCCATGATGGCGCTCCTTCGGTGATGTGTCGGGGAACTGGCACATATGCAGTTCCGGGTTGTGGTTCAAGCTCCGTACAGCCGCCGGAACGCGTTCGAGCGGGTGGCGCTGCGCAGATCTTGCCTAGGGGAGGGTAACGACCGTCGCGGCGTAGACGAGACCCGCCCCGAAGCCGATGACCAGCGCGGTGTCCCCGCTCTTGGCCTGTCCGGTCGCCAGCAGCCGCTCCATGGCGAGCGGAATCGAGGCGGCCGAGGTGTTGCCGGTGGTCTCCACGTCGCGGGCGACCGTGACGTTCTCCGGCAGTTTGAGGGTCTTCACCATCGAGTCGATGATCCGCATGTTGGCCTGGTGCGGGATGAAGACGTCCAGGTCGTCCGGGCTGACCCCGGCCGCGTCCAGCGCCTGCTGGGCGACCTTGGCCATCTCGAACACCGCCCACCGGAAGACCGCCTGGCCCTCCTGGGTGATGGCGGGGTAGCGGATCGCGTCCAGCTCCATCCGGGCCTCGGGGCCGTCGCCGCCGGGCACCGGGGTGCGGCGGTAGACGTCCCAGGCGAACGTCTGCTTGATCGTGTCGGCCTTGTCGCCCTCCGAGCCCCAGACGGTCGGGCCGATCGCGGGCTCCTTGCCGGGGCCGACGACCACGGCGCCCGCGCCGTCGCCGAAGAGGAACGCGGTGGCCCGGTCCTCCAGGTCGGTCAGGTCGGACAGCCGCTCGACGCCGATGACGAGCACGTACTCGGCGCTGCCGTCGGTGACCATGCCCTTGGCGAGCGTGAGACCGTAACCGAATCCGGCGCACCCCGCGGAGATGTCGAACGCGGCGGGCTTGCCCGCGCCGATCCTGTGCGCGATCTCGGTGGCGATCGCCGGGGTCTGCTTGAAGTGCGAGACGGTCGAGACGATCACCGCGCCGATCTGCTCGGGGGTGACGCCGGCGTCCGCGATGGCCTTGCCGGCCGCCTCCACCGACATGGCCGACACGGTCTCGTCCGGACCGGCCCAGTGCCGGGTGGCGATGCCGGAGCGCGAGCGGATCCACTCGTCGGAGGAGTCGATGTGCTTGAGGATCTCCTCGTTCGGCACCACACGGGTCGGGCGGTAGCCGCCGACGCCCATGATGCGCGCGTACGCGGCGCCCTTGGCGGGCTTGATCTTCGAGGTCATGCTCTCGGGGCTCCTATTCGGCCGGGGCAGAGTGCTCGGCGATCAGCGTGCGGGCCGCGTCGAGGTCCTCAGGGGTCTTCAGCGCGAGGGTCTTGACGCCGGGCAGGGCGCGCTTGGCGATACCGACGAGGGTGCCGCCGGGGCTGGCCTCGATGATGCCGGTGACGCCCAGCTCCTTGAAGGTCTCCATGCACAGGTCCCAGCGCACCGGGTTGGCCACCTGGCCCACCAGGCGGCGCACCACGTCCTGCCCGTCGGTGACGACGCGGCCGTCCTTGTTGGACACGTACCGGGTGTGCGGGTCGGCGGGCGTGAGCTGCCCGACCGCTTCCTCCAGGGCCGTCACGGCCGGGGCCATGTGGACGGTGTGGAAGGCGCCGGCCACCTTCAGCGGGACGACCCGGCGGGTGCCCTCGGGCTTGTCGGCGGCCAGCGCGGCCAGCTGCTCGGCGGTGCCGGCGGCGACGATCTGGCCCGCGCCGTTCACGTTCGCGGGGGTCAGGCCCAGCTTCTCCAGGTGCGGCAGGACCACGTCCTGCTCGCCGCCGAGGAGGGCGGCCATGCCGGTCTCGGTGACGGCGGCGGCCTCGGCCATGGCCAGGCCGCGCTTGCGTACGAGCCTGAGCGCGGAGTCCTCGGACAGCACGCCCGTCAGGGCGGCCGCGGCCAGCTCGCCGACGCTGTGCCCGGCGGCGGCGCCGACCTGCCGGGAGAAGTCCTCCGGGGCCGCGAACAGCTGCCGGGTGGAGATCAGGGAAGCCGCCACCAGCAGCGGCTGCGCCACCGCGGTGTCGCGGATCTCGTCCGCGTCGGCCTTCGTGCCGTAGTGGACCAGGTCCAGGTCGATGGCGGCTGACCACGCGCGAAGCCGGTCCTCGACTCCGGGGAGGTCGAGCCAGGGGGTCAGGAAGCCGGGCGTCTGAGCGCCTTGGCCGGGAGCGACGAGTACGAGCACCCTCACACTCTCTCTTGTGGGAGGTCCCGCCCGCCCGTGGGGACAGGGACGAAGAACCATCAGGGGAATTGTTGGTGTTCTACAAAAGTCTAGAGTTGGCTGTCACCGTCGGCCAGACGCCCCAGGATCAGCGCGATGCGCAGCGTGAAGGCGGAGCGTACGTCCGAAGGTGACCAGCCGGTGACGTCGGTCACACGTCGCAGCCGGTAGCGCACGGTGTTGGGGTGCACGAAGAGCATCCGCGCCGCGCCCTCCAGGCTGCTGGCCTGTTCCAGATACACACTCAGGGTCTCCAGGAGAGCCGAGCCCGCTTCCTCCAGCGGTCTGTAGATCTCCTCCACCAGCTGCTCACGCGCCGCCGGGTCGGAGGCCATCGCCCGCTCCGGGAGCAGATCGTCGGACAATACGGGACGGGGGGCGTCCGGCCAAGCGGCACAGGCCTTCAGGCCCGCCGCCGCGGCCTGCGCGGAGCGCGTCGCCGCCAGCAGGTCGGCGACCACCGGACCGGCCACCACCGGGCCCGCCGCGAACGGTCCGATCAGGGCTTTCGCCGCCTTGAGCGGATCGTCCGAGCCGCCCGCGATGACCACCAGGCGGCTGCCCAGGACGCCCGTGAGCACCTGGAGCTTGGCGTGCCGGGCCGCCCGGCGAATGGCTTCCACCGTCAGCTCGCTGTCCCCGTCCGGGGCCGTACCCAGCACAACGCACACATGTTCGGGAGAATTCCAGCCGAGCGCGGCGGCCCGCGACACCGCGCCCTCGTCCGCCTCCCCGGAGAGCACCGCGTTGACCACCAGCGACTCCAGCCGCGCGTCCCAGGCGCCGCGCGCCTCGGCGGCCTGCGCGTACACCTGGGCGGTGGCGAAGGCGATCTCCCGCGCGTAGACGAGCAGCGCCTCGCGCAGCACCCCCTCGTCGCCCGGGGCCGCCACGTCGTCGATCGCGGCCTCCATGACCTCGATGGTCGTACGGACCATCTCCACGGTCTGGCGCAAAGTGATCGCCCGGGTCAGCTCGCGCGGCGCCGTGCCGAACACGTCGGTGCTGATGGCCTGGGGCGTCTCCGGATGCCGGAACCACTCGGTGAAGGCCGCGATGCCCGCCTGGGCCACCAGCCCGATCCAGGAGCGGTTCTCCGGCGGCATGGCGCGGTACCACGGCAGCTGCGCGTCCATGCGGGCGATGGCGTTGGCGGCCAGCTTGCCGGACGACTTCTCCAGGCGACGGAGCGTCGCGGTGTGCGGATGCGGGTGCGGGTGCGGGTCGCGCGATGCGGGTTCAGACACGGGGACAAGCCTGCCTTATCGGGGCGGTGTGATGGCGCGGTGGGCTCTCGGGGGCGGGGACTACGGTGGTCGGGTGATCCACGTACACAGAGGCGACGAACGGTATCCGGGCGGCGACGCGGCAGCCGGGATCGAGACCCGGCACGCCTTCTCCTTCGGCCCGCACTACGACCCGGACAACCTGCGCTTCGGCGCGCTCATCGCCTGCAACGAGGAACGTCTGGCGCCCGGCGCGGGTTTCGACGAGCACCCGCACCGCGACACCGAGATCGTGACCTGGGTCGTCGAGGGGGAGCTGACCCACCGTGACTCCACCACCGGCCACGAGACCGTGGTGCGCCCCGGCGACGTGCAGCGGCTCAGCGCGGCGGACGGCGTGCGGCACGAGGAGCGCAACGACGGCGCCGCACCGCTGCGTTTCGTGCAGATGTGGCTCGCGCCGACCGCCTTCGGGGGCGCACCGGCGTACGAGGTGGTGCGCGGCATCGCCGACGGGACGCCGTACGCGGTGCCCGGGGCCGCCGCGATGCTGCATCTGCGGCGGCTGACCGACGGCGCCCGGTCGGCGGTGCCGGACGCGCCGCGGGTCTACGTGCACGTGGTGCGCGGCGCGGTCCGGCTGGGCGGCGAGCGCCTGGCGGCCGGGGACGCGGCGCGGATCACGGACGCGGCGGACCTGGAGCTGGCCGCCGAGGGGGCCGCGGAGTGCCTGATCTGGGAGATGCCGGGCGAACCGTCGTACGGCTGAGCGGCCGGCCGGGCGTATCCCCGGGGCCGCCACGCCGCCGTGCGCGTTCAGCGCAGCTCGGCGAGGACCGCGTCGGTCAGCGGCGGCCACGCCTCGATCGCCCAGGGGCCGAAGGCCCGGTCGGTCAGCGCCACGCAGGCCGCGCCCGCGTCCGGGTCCACCCACAGGAACGTGCCCGCCTGGCCGAAGTGCCCGAAGGTGCGCGGCGAGGAGGCGGCACCCGTCCAGTGCGGGGACTTCCCGTCGCGGATCTCGAAGCCCAGGCCCCAGTCGTTCGGGTTCTGCATGCCGTAGCCGGGCAGCACGCCGCGTACGCCGGGGAAGACCACCGACGTCGCCTCGGCGAGCGTCTGCGGCGCCAGCAGCCGCGGCGCCAGCAGCTCGGCGCCGAACCGCACCAGGTCGGCGACGGTCGAGACGCCGTCCTTGGCGGGCGAGCCCGGCAGGTCGGTGGCGGTCATGCCGAGCGGTTCGAGGACCGCCTCGCGCAGGTACTGCGGGAAGGGGATGTCGGTGGCCTTGGCGATGTGGTCGCCGAGCGCCTCGAATCCGGCGTTCGAGTACAGCCGCCGCTCGCCCGGCGCGGCCTGCACCCGGTCCTCGTCGAAGGCCAGCCCCGAGGTGTGCGCGAGCAGATGGCGCACGGTCGATCCCGGGGGACCGGCCGGCTCGTCCAGCTCGACCGCGCCCTCCTCGACGGCCAGCAGCGCGGCGTACGCGGCGAGCGGCTTGGTGACCGAGGCCAGCGGGAAGCGGTGCTCCTGCGGGCCGTATGTGCCGGCCACCGTCCCGTCGGTCCGTACGACGGCGGCGGCCGCGGTCGGCACCGGCCAGTTCTCGATCATCCGAAGGCTCTGCAAGGACATGGCACCGAGCCTAACGCCCCCGGTGGCGCGGGCGGGCCGGGCCGGGGAGGGGGCGGGTGGCCGCCGGGCCCGGCCCACTCCCCCCGGTCCTTCCGATCTCCCCAAGACCGGGTCAAGACTTCGCTTGCTTGGAGTGCACTCCAAGTCTCTAGCGTTGAAGGCGTCGTGAGAGAAGTCCGGGAGAAAGCGGCCCGGTACCGGGGACATCCGGCGACTACGGGAGGCGCGGCATGACGGTGACGGCGACGGACAGGACGGTGGCGGACCGGGAGCCGGCGAGGCTCGCCCGCTGCAAGGGCACGGTGCTGCACCCGCGGCCCACCGGCCGCGACCAGTACACGATCAGCGAGGTCGCCGAGCACACCGGCCTGAGCGCCCACACCCTGCGCTGGTACGAACGGATCGGGCTGATGCCGCACGTGGACCGTACGCACACGGGCCAGCGCCGCTTCACCAACCGCGACCTGGACTGGCTGGACCTGGTGACCAAGCTCCGCCTGACCGGCATGCCGGTCGCGGACATGGTCCGCTACGCCGAGCTGGTGCGCGAGGGCGCCCACACCTTCCCCGAGCGGGAACGGCTGCTGACCGCGCACCGCGAGGACGTACGGCAGCGGATCACCGAGCTGCAGAGCACCCTCCAGGTCCTCGACCACAAAATCGGAATTTACGCTGACGCCCGCCGGGCGTCCGAAAGGGTCTGAGACCGTATGACCACTGAGAAGATCGGCACCGTCCGGCTGGGCACCTCCGGACCGCGGGTCGGCGTCCAGGGCCTCGGCTGCATGGGCATGAGCTACGCGTACGGCCCGACGGAGGACGCGGGCGAGGCGCGGGCGACGCTGGAGCGGGCGCTCGAACTGGGCGTGACACTCTTCGACACCGCCGACATGTACGGCATGGGGCACAACGAGGAGTTCATCGCGCCGTTCGTCCGGGCCCACCGGGACGAGGTCGTGCTGGCGACGAAGTTCGCGATCGCCCCGGACCCGGACGACCCGATGAACCCGGCGAAACGGAGCATCCGCAACGACCGCCCCTACATCCGCCAGGCCGTCGAGGCCAGCCTGCGCCGCCTCGGCGTGACCGAGATCGACCTGTACTACATGCACCGGCGCGACCCGGACGTCCCCATCGAGGAGACCGTCGGCGCGATGGCCGAGCTGGTGGCCGAGGGCAAGGTCAAGCACCTGGGCCTGAGCGAGGTCACCGGCAGTGAGCTGCGGGCGGCGCAGGGCGTGCACCCGATCGCGGTCGTGCAGTCGGAGTGGTCGCTGTTCAGCCGGGACGTGGAGAACGGCGTGGTGCCGGCCGCCCGCGAACTGGGCATCGGCTTCGTGCCGTACTCGCCGCTCGGCCGCGGGTTCCTGACCGGCTCGTTCGTCAACGCCGACCAGGAGCTGGCCGCGGACGACTTCCGCCGTCAGCAGCCCCGCTTCACGGGCGACAACGCGCGGGCCAACGCGGCCCTGCTGGAGCCGGTGCGCGAGGTCGCCGCCGCGCACGGGGCCTCGCCCGGACAGGTCGCGCTGGCCTGGGTGCAGCAGCAGGCGCAGGTGCACGGCCTGGCCGTGGTGCCGATCCCGGGTACCCGCAAGCGCAGCCGGATCGAGGAGAACGCGGCCGCCACGCGCATCGTGCTCAGCGAGGAGGAGCTGGCGCGGCTGGAGCCGGTCGCGGGCAAGGTCGCGGGCGACCGGTACGCGGACATGACGTCCACCTCGGCGGGCCGGGAGTAACGGCGGGCACGTGGCGGGCGGTGCCGTCCCCCGGGGCGGCACCGCCCGCCACGCCTTCCCGGCCCGGCTCAGGCCAGCCCCAGGGCGAACACCGCGAACGCCGCCGCCAGGACCCCCGCCAGCGCCCGCCGGACCGCCGTCATCCCGGTCCACGGCGCCTCGAAACGGCGGGTCACCCGGCCGATCAGCACCAGGAGGACGGCGAAGACGGGCAGCCAGGCGAGCCGGGCGAGGACCCAGCCCACGGTGTCCGGCGCCATCGTGAGACCGGGCACGGCACCGAGGAACGACGCGGGCACGGCCGCCGAGAACATCGCCGTCTGGTGCCAGCACAGGACCGTCATCGCGCAGAGGTTGACGACCACCACGGGCGCCCAGAGGGCGGGGCGGCGCAGCAGCCGGGCGATCCGGTCGCGCAGCAGGACCGCCGCGCCCGACTGGGCGGCGGCCAGCGCGAGGACCAGCAGCGACGGCGGGTGGGAGTTCGTGCGGTCCTGGCCCGGGACGCCGACCATGCTCGTCGGGTAGTGGAAGAAGAGCAGCAGCGCGGCGAACAGCGCGGTGCCGCCGAGCAGCAGCGTCCAGGCGGCACGCCGGCCGAGCCGCCGCTCGCCCCAGGCCACGCCCAGCTGGTAGGCGAACATCCAGCCCGGCAGCAGGTTGAGCAGGCTCAGCCAGGACGGCATGGCGTCGGCGTACGGCCCGTACCGCAGGAAGTCGACGACGGCGACGGCGGCCAGCAGCGGCGCCGCCGCCCACGCGCCCATCCGGCGGGCCGCGCGCACGCAGTACGGGGTGAGCGCGGTGACGCCCGCGTAGACCCCGACGAACCACAGCGGCTGGATGACCAGGGTCGCCCCCGTACGGAGCGTGGCCTCGGGCACGCCGAGCGCGGACAGGACCGGGATCAGCGCTGCCCAGACGGCGGTGACGCCGAGGACGGGACGGCCCAGCCGGGCGAGGCGCGCCCGCAGCCAGCGGCCCGTGGACTCACCGCGCCCGGCGGCGCGGTGGAAGGACAGCACCGACGCGTAGCCGCCGACCAGGAAGAAGATGCCGAGCATCTGGAGGACCCAGCCGGCCGGGGCGAGGGCGGCGAAGGAGGACAGCGGGCTGGCGTTGTGCAGCGCGCCGCCGGCGTCGAGGGTGAAGCCGCCGAGCAGCCAGTGACCGGTCGGCACGGCGAGCAGCGCGAGGGCACGCAGACCGTCGATGGCACGGTCGCGGTGGGCGGGCGTACGGCCCTCGATGGCGCGGACGGCCTTGCGGACCGGGGCCAGGAGCGGGGCCGGGAGCGGGGTGGCCATGAGGACCTCTTTCCGAGGTGGTCCGGCAGGACGGGAAGTTCGGGAGGGGCGGGCGCCGGGCCGCGTGAGGTGCGGAGCGGCGGGGCGGGGCCGCGGCAAGGTGCGGACGGTCGGGGCCGGGCCGCGGTGTGCGTGTCCGGTGCCCATCAGCGCACCTGGGCGTAGCGGCCGAGCGCGATGTCGGCGAAGTTGCGCAACGAGTCCGTGCCGGGCGCGAGATAGCCGGTGTGGCCCTCGGCCGTCCGCGCCGGCACCCGGCGCGCGCCGAACTCCGGGTCGGTCGGGTCCGTACCGTGGCCCAGGCCCAGGAACTCGACGTGCGGCACGTTGCCGATCCAGTCGGACGCGTCGCGGGCGGCCCACACCCGGGCGGTGGTGCGCAGCGCCGCCACGCTGTCCGTCCGCATCCCCGGGGAGCCGAAGACGATGAGGTCGGCGATCCGTCCCTGGTCCAGCCGCGGTACGGCCAGGGCGCAGACGACCGAGCCGTAGCTGTGGCACAGCAGGGCGGGGGCCGGGACGCCGACGGCGGCCAGACCGTCCAGGAAGCGGGCCAGGCGCGGGGCGCCGGCCTCCGCCAGGCGGCCGGTCGCGGCGTCCGGGCCGAGGCCCATCGGGGTGGTGTAGCCGGTCCAGGCGATGGCGGCCGTACGGACGCCGGGCGCTTCGGCGGCCATCCGGGCCCGCAGCGACTTGGCCATGCCGGACGGCGTGCCGTACGGGTCGCGCGCCCGGTCGGACGAGGACAGGTCGATGTCCGAGCCCGGCACGAACACGGACGTGCGCTGCGCCGCCGCCAGGTCCCCGAACACCTCGGCCACCTGGCCCCGGCCGCGCGGGTCGAAGGCGAGGATCTGCCGGCCGGGGCGCAGCAGTTCGGTGTAGCGGTCGGCCAGCCGGCGCGCTTCCCGGTGGTCCTGGAGGGTCCCGGCGGGGTCCGTGGCGCGGGCGAGCAGGCGGTCGCGCTCCGCCTTCAGCGCCCGGGCGTTGGCCTGGTAGCGCAGGGCGAGCGGCGCGCCGTCGAGGTTGCCCACGGTCAGCGGGTGACGTGCCGCCAGCTCCTGCCGCTCCGCCTCGCTCAGCGAGCGGAAGAACCGGGCGACCTCGGCCGGGGCGACGGTCGCCGGGTCGGGCAGCCGCTTGCCGAGAAAGTGGTCCGCGCGCCAGGCCGCGGCGCCGGGCGCGGGCCCGGTGACGGCCTCCTGCGTGGAGCCCACCGCCCAGCCGCCGGTACCGCCGACGACCGCCGCCGCCAGCGCGACCGCGACGAGCGTGCGCCTACCGCGTTGCGTGAACCGGCGCAGCTTGGACATGGTGGGGTCTCCCTCTTCCGTTGGTGTGGCGGAGGGAAACGTAGGAAGCGGACGGGTGACGGCACGTCACACCCCGGAGCCAACTGCCCGCTGATACCGGGGTAGGGGGTCCCGGCCGCGCTCGTCCTCCAGCACGACCGGCCACCCCCAGGTGCCGTACGGGGGCTGTCCCCATCCTCACCCATGCCGACCAGCGCGGCGACGGCACGTGCCGGTGGCGGAGCGCGAGAAGGCGGGAACGAAAAAGGGCGGGGGCGCGTCAGCCTCCCGCGCTCCCACCCGTGTTCCCGCCGCCGGTCAGTTCGCCCCGGGCGACACCAGCCCCGACTCGTACGCGAAGATCACCGCCTGGGCGCGGTCGCGCAGCCCCAGCTTGGCCAGCACCCGGCCGATGTGCGTCTTCACGGTCTGCTCGGCGAGCACCAGCGACTCGGCGATCTCCTGGTTCGACAGCCCGCGGGCGATCAGCTCCAGCACCTCCGTCTCGCGCGGCGTCAGCCCGTTGAGCCGCAGCGCGGTACGGTCCTTGCGCGGCGCGGGCCGCTGCCGGGCGAAGTCGGCGATCAGCCGCCGCGTCACGGACGGCGCGAGCAGCGCCTCGCCCGCCGCCACCACCCGCACCGCCGAAATCAGGTCGGCCGGCGGCGCGTCCTTGAGCAGGAACCCGGACGCCCCGGCGCGCAGCGCCTCGTACACGTAGTCGTCCACGTCGAACGTGGTGAGCATCAGCACCTTCGGCCGGTGCACGACGCCGGACGGCGGGTCCAGCAGCCGCCGGGCCGCCTCCAGCCCGTCCATCTCCGGCATCCGGACGTCCATCAGCACCACGTCCGGGTGCGTACGGCGGCTCAGTTCGACGCCCTGCACGCCGTCCGGCGCGTCACCGACGACGTCGATGTCGCTCTGCGCGGCGAGCAGGGCGGCGAAGCCGGCGCGCACCATGGCCTGGTCGTCGACGATGATCACCCGAGTGGTCATGCGGGGTTACGGTCCTTTGCTGTCATGGGCAGTTGTGCGGCGACACGGAAGCCACCGTCGGGCAGGGGGCCGGTGTCCAGGGTGCCGTCCACCAGGCGTACGCGCTCGCGCATACCGACCAGGCCGTGACCGGTACCGGAGGTCTCCAGCGGCGCGGCGGGGCGCGGCGGGGCGCTGTTGACGACCAGGACGGTCAGCCGGCCGCCGTCCTCGTCGGCCGTGACGGAGACGCGGGTGTGCGCGCCCGGCGCGTGCCGCACGACGTTGGCCAGCGCCTCCTGCACGATGCGGTACGCCGACAGGTCCGTCGCGGGCGCCAGGGCCACCGGCTCGTCGGGCAGCACCAGTTCCACCGGCACTCCGGCCCGCACCGTTCCCTCGACCAGCTTCGGCAGCTGTGCGAGGCCGGGCTGCGGCGCCTTCTCCGGACCGCCGTGCCGTTCCGTCTCCTCGCTGCGCAGCACCCCCAGCAGCCGCCGCATCTCGGCCAGCGACTCCCGCGCGGTGGCCGCGATCGTGCTGAACTCCTCCTGGGCCGCTTCCGGTATGCCGCTGATGCGGTACGGCGCGCTGTCCGCCTGGACCGTGATCACCGACATGTGATGGGCGACGACGTCGTGCAGCTCGCGGGCGATGCGGGTGCGTTCCTCCAGCAGCGTCCGCATGGCGCGCTCGGCCTCGCTGATGTTCTCCTGCTCGATCAGCTTGCGCTGGGCGGCCCCGCGCTCCCGGAGCGCGCCGCCCACCAGCAGCACGACGCCGGAGAGGACGAACATCAGCACCCAGGTGCCGTCGCCGTGCTCCTGGCCGACGATCTCGAAGAGGATGCTCACCGCGCCGGTCGCGCCCCAGACGGACATCAGGGTGCGCCGCCTCTCGCGGAGCGAGAGCGCCAGCATCAGGACCAGATACCCGACGATGGCCGGGGGCGGCCAGGGCCAGACGCGGCCGACGGCTTCCGGCATGAAGCCCAGCAGGATGCCGCCGACGACATCCGCCGTGAAGATCACCCACCACGCCTGGAGCGGCCGGGTCACCGCCAGCAGCAGCGGCACGGTCTGGGCGGTGGCCAGCGCGCCGGCCGGCCCGCCGCCGAGCCCGTAGTCGTTGGTCAGTACGGTCACCGTCGAGGGCAGCAGCGACACCATGAAGATGAAGGCGACCGCGTACGGCAGCAGGCGCAGCCAGCGGTTCTGCACCTGGCCGAAGAGCGGGGCGCCGGGGCCGGTCGGCGTCCCGAGATCTTCGGCCAGCGTGCGCAGCGCCTGCCGGCCGGCCCGCAGGAGGCGGGAGCGGATGCGGCGGAGATCGCCCGTGGGGTGTGGTGTCGTCTTCATGGCCTGGTCAGCGTAAGCGGCGGCCGGGTGCCGGGGCGTCATACCGGGGGCCGGCCTCTGCCGTCATACCCCGGTACGGGAAGCGGCGGCGTCATACCCCGGTACGGGAACGCAGGCCGCGCCCGCCCGCATCCGCGCCCCGTCCGCACCGGCTACAGCTCCGCCAGCAGCTCGGCCTTCTTCGACGTGAACTCCGCGTCCGTCAGCAGGCCCGCCGTGTGCAGCTCGCCCAGCTGCCGGATGCGGTCCGCGATGTCGGCCGGATCGCGCCGCGCGTCGTCCCGGGGCGGTGCCGGCCGGCGCGGTGCCGCCTCCCCCTCCGCAGCGCCGGTCCGTACGGCCTGGAGCACCGCGGCGGCGAACGGCAGCGACTCGTGCACCGCCCCGTAACCGAGCCCGAACACCACCGAGGCCGGGTCCTGGTCCGCCTCGCCGGGCCGCCGGTGCTCCGCCCCGCGCTCCACCAGCCGCAGGTACCCGTTGCCCGACAGCACCCCGGCGCCGCCCTCCGGCGAGCGCCACTCCACCCCGGCCAGCCCACCGACCGGGAAGGTCTGGTCGCCGCACTTCCACTTGGCCGACGAGGCGCCCGTCCAGAACCAGCGGAACGCGACCGAGCTGCCGTCGAAGGACGCCTTGCCGTCGTACGCCTTGAAGGCCAGCGGCGGTTCCGGCGCGGCCACCAGGTGCTCGTCCGCGGGGAGCGCGGCGGCGGGCCCGAGCGCGCCGCGCAGCTCGTCCCGGTAGTACTCGGCCAGGACCTCGCGCTCGGCGGGCAGCACCAGGCGGTACGGGTCGAGGTCCTCCTTGAGCTGACCGGCCGCGGCCTCCATCAGCGGGTCGGCGCCCGGCCGGGGCACCGCGCGCAGCACCACCGTGCCGCGCCTGCCCGGCGACAGCTCGACGGACCTCAGCGCCTCGTACGGGACGCGCCGCTCGCCGAGCGCCTGGAACAGCTTCGGCCTGCGGATCCCCCGTTCGAAGCGGATGAGCACGGAGTCCGTGTCGAACTCCCAGACGGCGTGAAAACCGGCCAGCACATCACCCATGCGGCTCATCGTAAGCGGCGGTCGCCCGCCCGTCCCCCTTCCGGACATCATGCGCTACGCGCGTCAAGCCGCTTTTGCCCCATGCCACCCGCGCGTCCGGCACGTCCGGAACGCGGAACCCGTGACACCGGTATCCGGCCTGTCGCCACGACCGGGACGGGGCCTGTGGGGCGCGACGTGCCCTACCCGCGACGTGCCGCCGCCCGGCGGGCGACTCTCGCACCGGGAACCCGGCCGCCGCCGCTCAGGCAAGGTCCGCCGAGCAGTCCCGGTCCTGTGCGGCGCAGTCCACCGAGGAGACCGCGCCCACCCCGATCATCGCGAAGTTGCGCAGGCTCTGGGTACCGGGCGCGAAGTACCCGGCGTGCCCCTTGGCGCCGTGGGCCGACAGCACCCGCGAGCCGAAGGCCGGAGTGACCGGGTCCGCACCGTGACCGAGCCCGCCGACCTCCAGGTACGGCACGTCCTGGATCCAGTCGTCGGCGTCCCGCATCGCCCAGACCCGGGCGTGCGTGCGGAGCCCGGCAACAGTCTCCGCCCGCATCCCGGGGCTGCCCGCCACCGCGATGTCGCTCACGGAGGACGGCAGCCGGTGTGCCGCGACGCCGCACACCACGGAGCCGTAGCTGTGGCACATCAGCGACACGGAGGCGGCCTTCGGCAGGGCCCGGACCAGCGCGTCCAGCCGGACCGCGCCCGCCTCGGCGAGCTGCCCGGTGGCGGCGCCGACCCCGAGCCCGGCGGGCGCGGTGTAGTCGGCCCAGGCGATCACCGCCGTACGGGCGCCGGCGCGGGTGGACCGCTGGGCCTCGTAGAGCGACTTGGCCATGCCGGCGGGCGCGCTGGTCGCCCGTGCCGTGCGCTCGAAGGTGGCCAGGTTGGTGTCCACGCCGGGCACCACCACCGACACGTGGCGGGCCTGCCGCAGGTCACCGAAGACCTCGGCGGCCCGGCCGCCGCCGGCCGGGTCGAAGGCGAGGATCTGCCGGCCGGGGGCCTCCATCGAGGCGAAGCGGTGCATCAGCCGGCTCGCCTCCTGGCGGCCCACCGGAGTCAGCCGCCGGTCGTGCGCCCGTTTCCGCGCCACCTCACCGGCCTGCCGCAACGCCTGCTTGTTGGCCCGGTAACGCAGGTCCACGGGGGCGCCGCCCATGTTGCCGACCACCAGCGGGAAGCGGTCGGCGAGCGCCGCCCGGTCGGCGCGGCCCAGCGACCGGAAGAAGGCGGCGAGCGTGCCGGGCGCGGAGCCGGAATCCGGCAGCCGGTGCCCGCGGAAGGAGGCGTGCTCCCACGCGGACCGCGCGGTGGCCAGCGGGTTGGCGTCGTCCGTGCTGCCTCTGACGGCCGTCCAGCCGGTCATCGCGAGCATCACGAACACCACCACCAGGGCGAGCGCCGCACGCCAGGCGGTGGACTGCAGGAAACCGAAGGAGGGAGCGCCGAGCCCCGAGAAGGAAGAAGTCACCGCGGGCCACCCTAGGAGACGTGGCGGGGCGCCCGCCCAGGGGGTGAGGGATGTCACGTTTCGGTCCGGTCATTCGGGCCACATCGGACATGGTGTGCGACGGCCCGGCGCTCAGACGTGCAGAAACGTTCTCACGCAGGTACTCGGACGGTCCCGCCGACGGCCCGCCGCCGTTCCCGGCTCACCGTCCCGGCCACGCGCCGCACACAGCCGGCACGATCTTCGCGAGGTACTCCTCGGTGATCTCGCGGATCGACTCCACGCTCACGTCCTCGCCCTCGCCCCACACCTTCCCGGCGACCCGCATCACGCCGCTGAACGCCGCGACGACCACCCGGGGGCGCGGATCGGCCGCCACGTCCAGCCCCTCGCGCCCGGCGACGAGGCGGGCGATCTGCTCCTCCAGGTCCGCGTAGCGGCGCCAGTGGGCGGCGACCAGCGCGGGTGTCGACTCGATCATCCGGTACGTCCGCATGTGCAGTTCCAGCGGGATCACCGACTGGATCGCGCCGCCGATGTCGTCCCACGAGGACATCACCGCGTTGTGCAGCGCCTCCAGGGGCGCCTCGGCCGACGGCCGCCGCTCCAGCTCCTCGATGAAGCGCGCCTCCACCATCTCCTGGACGGCGAAGACGACCTCCTCCTTGCTCGCGAAGTAGCGGAAGAACGTGCGCTGCGAGACGTCGACGGCCTCGGCGATCTCGTCGATCGTCGTCTCTTCGTAGCCGTGCGCCGTGAACAGTTCGAGGGCGGAGCGGATCAGTGCGTCGCGGGTGCGCTGCTTCTTGCGCTCGCGCAGGCCGCCGGAGGGGGCGGTGGCGGGCTGCGCCGGCCGGGCGGCGGACGGCCCGCCGCCCGTGGAAGCCATCCCTCCGGCCCCGGAGGGCTCGCCCGGCACGGGGGTCCAGGCGGTTTCAGGTCGTGTCACCTGCGGCGTGGAGCGGGTCATCCTGCGCCGCCTTTCTCGTTGTCTCCGCTGCTCAGGATACCTGTGAGCTAAATGACAGTTACCGACTCATGAATTGCTTTGTCAACTGTCAGTGGCTGACATTAGCCTCGAAGGATGAGCTCTCAGACCCCGGTTGCCCACGCCGCGCCGGACCTTCCCGTACCGGAGCCTCGCAAGGGACTCCGGGGCCATCCGTGGCTGACCCTGTTCTCCGTCGCGATCGGCGTCATGATGGTGGCCCTCGACGGCACCATCGTCGCCATTGCCAACCCGGCCATCCAGGCGGACCTCAAGGCGTCGCTCGCCGATGTCCAGTGGATCACCAACGGCTATCTGCTGGCCCTCGCCGTCTCGCTGATCACGGCCGGCAAGCTCGGTGACCGCTTCGGCCACCGCCAGACCTTCCTCATAGGCGTGGTGGGCTTCGCGCTCGCCTCCGGAGCCATCGGCCTGTCCAGTGAGGTCTCGCTGGTCATCACCTTCCGCGTGCTCCAGGGCATCTTCGGCGCGCTCCTGATGCCCGCCGCCCTCGGACTGCTGCGGGCCTCCTTCCCGGCCGAGAAGCTCAACATGGCCATCGGCATCTGGGGCATGGTCATCGGCGCTTCCACCGCCGGCGGCCCGATCGTCGGCGGTCTGCTCGTCGAGCACGTGAACTGGCAGTCGGTGTTCTTCATCAACGTGCCGGTCGGTGTGCTCGCCCTCGTCCTGGGCCTGGTCATCCTCAAGGACCACCGCGCCCAGAACGCCCCGCGCTCCTTCGACATCCCCGGCATCGTGCTGCTCTCCGGCGCCATGTTCTGCCTCATCTGGGCGCTGATCAAGGCCGGTGAGTGGGGCTGGGGCGACGCGAAGACGCTGGGCTTCCTGGCCGCCGCGGTCGTCGTCTTCGCCGCCTTCGCGATCCTGGAGACCAAGGTCCGCGAGCCGCTGATCCCGCTGCGGATGTTCCGTTCGGTACCGCTGACGGCCGGTACGGTCCTGATGGTGCTGATGGCCTTCGCCTTCATGGGCGGCCTCTTCTTCGTCACCTTCTACCTGCAGAACGTGCACGGCCTGAGCCCGGTCGACAGCGGTCTGCACCTGCTGCCGCTCACCGCGATGATGATCGTCGGCTCGCCGGCCGCGGGCGCGCTGATCACCAAGTTCGGGCCCCGCATCCCGCTCGTCGGCGGCATGGTGTTCACCGCCGTCGCCATGTTCGGCATGACGACGCTGTCCACCGGTACGGGCACCCTGACGATGTCCCTGTGGTTCGCGCTGCTGGGCCTGGGCCTGGCGCCGGTCATGGTCGGCGCCACCGAGGTCATCGTCGGCAACGCGCCGCTGGAGCTGTCCGGCGTGGCCGGCGGCCTCCAGCAGGCCGCCATGCAGGTCGGCGGCAGCCTCGGTACGGCGGTGCTCGGCGCCGTGATGTCCAGCAAGGTCGGCTCCGACTTCGCGGGCAACTGGACCAAGGCGGGCCTGCCGGGCGCGCCGGACCCGGCGCTGAAGGCCGCAGCCGAGGTCGGCGCGGTACCGCCGCAGGTGGCCCAGGCCCCGGGCATGACGCCGCAGATCGTCGACCGCATCGGTACCGCCGTGCACGAGACGTTCGTGTCCGGCATGGGCCTGGCCTTCACCGTCGCGTGCGCCGTGGCGGTCGTCGCGGCCGTCGTCGCGCTGTTCACCAAGCGCGGTGCCAACGCGGAGGCGGGCGCGGGCGTCGGGCACATCTGACGGTCCGCCGGACGACCGGGTCGCGTCGACGCGCGGCCGGCCGGGGCACCCGCCCCGGCCGGCCGCGCGTTTCGTTTCTCCACAGGCGTGCGGTCACTCGTACGGGTCTGGGCTTCTCCGCACCCCTGCGTACGCTGACATGGCCGTACGCCCATCGACCCGCGTCAACCACCGGCCCCGCACGGCCCGTTGAATCTGCGACGGACGCGTATCGCCTGTCCGGGTGGACCGATCTGTGCGGGCCTGGCGCCCGTTCCCGCCTGCCGCCAAGCTCGGACCACCGACCCCGCGGCGGACAACCGCCCGCCGCGGCAGGCCACTTCACACTCCACGGGGGAAACGATGCGCATCCGTACGATCCACACCGGCGTCCTGATCGCGGGAGTCGCCGCACTGGCCGCCGCCCACTTCGGCGTCCCGGCCGCGCACGGCACACCGCAGGAACGGCCACGGGCCCACGCGGGGCCGGCCGCCGGCGACTGCGCCACCGGCCAGTTCTGCGTCTGGCCCGGCCGCGGTTTCACCGGCAAGCGGCAGGTCCACGAACTGGCCGACACCGACATCGAAAGCTGCGTCACGCTGCCCGCCGGGGCCCGCGCCGCCTCCTTCGCCAACCGCACGGGGCGGCCGGTGACCACATACCAGAGCGCCGAGTGCCAGGAGACCGGGGAGTTCGACACCTACCCGGGCGGTGGCAGCTGGGTGCCCGAATCCCCGTACCAGGTCAGGGCGTTCAAAATCTGGGAACGCTGAGCGGGGGAGTGGGGGCGGCGGCGCGGGGTACCCGGGACGCGAGCCCGGACCACGCGACCCTCGGGAGGGATGATGGCGGGCCTCGGACAGCACAGCCGTACGCGATTCCGTACCCACCTGCGCAAGAACCCCCGCTCACGGGACCGGACGGGGCCTCGGAGCGGGCCGGACCGCGCGACGCTGGGCGTGCTCGGACTCATTTGCGCGGTCGCCGGATTCTTCATCCTGAGCATCGTTCTGGGACCGGTGGCCGTGCTCCTCGGGTGGCTCGCGATGGGCCGCCGGTGGAGCACCGGGGGCCAGGCGCTCCCGGCCCTGGTGGCTGTTGTCCTCGGTGCGGTCGACACGGTGCTGGCGATCATCCGGATCGCCACCATGGCCGCCGGGTCCCCGGTCTGACCGGACCCGCGGCGCGCCGTACGCTCACCGGCCGCCACCGGTGACACCGGCGGCGGACCGGACACCGCACGGCAATGCGCGGCGCCCCCGGCCGGAGGAGATCCGGCCGGGGGCGCCGCGTGGTCCATCGGCGGTACGGGACGCCTACGCGTCGCCGCCCGCCTCGCCGGCCTCCGCCGCCGTGACGTCCAGCAGCTGGTAGCGGTCGATCGCCTGCTTCAGCAGCGAGCGGTCCACCTTGCCCTCCTTGGCCAGCTCGGTGAGCACGCCGAGGACGATCGACTGCGCGTCGATGTGGAAGAAGCGGCGGGCCGCGCCCCGCGTGTCCGCGAAGCCGAAGCCGTCGGCGCCCAGCGACTGGTAGGTGCCCGGCACCCAGCGCGCGATCTGGTCCGGAACCGCCCGCATCCAGTCGGAAACGGCCACCTTCGGACCCTGGGCGTCCGCCAGCTTCTGCGTCACGTACGGGACGCGCTGCTCCTCCTCCGGGTGGAGCAGGTTGTGCTCCTCGGCCTCCACCGCGTCGCGGCGCAGCTCGTTCCAGGAGGTCGCCGACCAGACGTCCGCCTTGACGTTCCACTCGTCGGCCAGGATCTGCTGCGCTTCCAGCGCCCACGGCACCGCCACGCCGGAGGCGAGGATCTGGGCCGCGTGCTCGCCCTTCTCGCCCTGCTTGAAGCGGTACAGGCCCTTGAGGATGCCCTCGGCGTCCACGTCCGCCGGCTCGGCCGGGTGCTGGATCGGCTCGTTGTAGACGGTGAGGTAGTAGAAGACGTCCTCGCTGTTCTCGCCGTACATCCGGCGCAGACCGTCCTTGACGATGTGCGCGATCTCGTACCCGTACGCCGGGTCGTAGGCCACGCACGCCGGGTTGGTCGAGGCGAGCAGCTGGGAGTGGCCGTCCGCGTGCTGGAGGCCCTCACCGGTCAGGGTCGTACGGCCGGCGGTCGCACCCAGCACGAAGCCGCGCGCGAGCTGGTCGGCCATCTGCCAGAACTGGTCACCGGTGCGCTGGAACCCGAACATCGAGTAGAAGACGTAGACCGGGATCAGCGGCTCGCCGTGCGTGGCGTAGGCGGAGCCCGCCGCGATCAGCGAGGCGGTGCAGCCGGCCTCGGTGATGCCGTCGTGCAGCATCTGGCCGGTCGGCGACTCCTTGTACGCCAGCAGCAGTTCGCGGTCGACCGACTCGTAGATCTGGCCCAGCGGGTTGTAGATCTTCGCGGACGGGAAGAACGCGTCCATGCCGAAGGTGCGGTACTCGTCGGGCGCGATCGGCACGAAGCGCTTGCCGATCTCCTTGTCCCGCATGAGGTCCTTCAGGACCCGCACAAATGCCATGGTCGTGGCGATCTTCTGCTGGCCGGAGCCCTTCTTCGCGCCCGCGTACGCCTTCTCGTCCGGCAGCGGCAGCGGCTTGGCCCGCACGACACGGGTCGGCACGTAGCCGCCCAGCGCCTTGCGGCGGTCGTGCATGTACTGGATCTCTTCGGAGTCGCGACCCGGGTGGTAGTACGGCGGCAGGCCGTCCTCCAGGTCCTTGTCCGGGATCGGCAGGTGCAGCCGGTCGCGGAACATCTTCAGGTCGTCGACCGTCAGCTTCTTCATCTGGTGGGTCGCGTTGCGGCCCTCGAAGTTCGGGCCGAGCGTCCAGCCCTTGACGGTCTGCGCGAGGATCACCGTCGGCTGGCCCTTGTGCGCCTTGGCCGCCGCGTACGCCGCGTAGATCTTCTTGTGGTCGTGACCGCCGCGGCCCAGGTGCTGGATCTGCTGGTCGGTCATGTTCTCGACCATCGCGCGCAGGCGGTGGTCGTCGCCGAAGAAGTGCTCGCGGATGTAGGCGCCGGTCTCGGTCGCGTACGTCTGGAACTGGCCGTCCGGCGTCGTGTTCAGCTTGTTGACCAGGATGCCGTCGCGGTCCTGGGCCAGCAGCGGGTCCCAGCTGCGGTCCCACACCAGCTTGATCACGTTCCAGCCGGCGCCGCGGAACTGCGACTCCAGCTCCTGCATGACCTTGCCGTTGCCGCGGACCGGGCCGTCCAGGCGCTGCAGGTTGCAGTTGACCACGAAGGTCAGGTTGTCCAAACCCTCACGCGCGGCGATGGACAGCTGGCCGAGCGACTCGGGCTCGTCCATCTCGCCGTCGCCCAGGTACGCCCACACGTGCGAGTCGGAGGTGTCGGCGATGCCGCGCGCCTCCATGTAGCGGTTCATCCGGGCCTGGTAGATCGCGCCGAGCGGGCCGAGGCCCATCGAGACGGTCGGGAACTCCCAGAAGTCCGGCATCAGCCGCGGGTGCGGGTAGCTGGACAGACCGTTGGGGAACTTGGACTTCTCCTGGCGGAAGGCGTCCAGCTGCGCCTCGTTGAGGCGGTCCAGAAGGAACGCGCGGGCGTACACGCCGGGGGAGGCGTGGCCTTGGAAGAAGATCTGGTCGCCGCCCTTGCCGTCGTCCTTGCCCCGGAAGAAGTGGTTGAAGCCCACGTCGTAGAGCGAGGCGGAGGACGCGAAGGTGGCGATGTGGCCGCCGACGCCGATTCCGGGGCGCTGCGCCCGGGAGACCATGACCGCCGCGTTCCACCGGGTCGCGTTCAGGACCTTGCGCTCGATCTCCTCGTTGCCGGGGAAGAACGGCTCGTCCTTGGTCGCGATGGTGTTGACGTAATCCGTGCTGCGCATCTCGGGCACGGCCACGCGCTTCTCGCGGGCACGCTCGATCAGGCGGAGCATGAGGTAGCGGGCACGTTCCCGGCCTCGCTCATCGACGGCTGCGTCGAGCGAGTCGAGCCATTCCTGGGTCTCTTCGGGATCGAAGTCCGGGACCTGGCTGGGAAGGCCGCCAATGATGATCGGGTTGCGATCGGATCCGGAAGCCACGCTGTTCCTTCGCTGTTCGGTATTGCTCTGCTTGGTGTCGCGCCGTCTTCCATCGTGTACCGGCTCGCCGGGATACGTCATCTCTACCGGTGGGTAACCACTCCCTAAGAGACGGGCGCTGAAAGGCCGGTTTTTCAGGTCGGCCAAATCGCAACCATACGCCCACACCGAAACCGGCCGCCGTACGGTCGTACGAGCCCCGAAGACGGGTCCGCGCGCCGGATGACGCCCCCCAAAGGGCGCAGTCCCCTCTCAAAACTCCATAAAGGCCGCAAAAAGGTGTGGGGTGAATCACTCCCCGTCGCGCGTGCGGGGTCGTAGTTGCGGCGAGACGGCGGTAAACGTCACCGTTTCGACGGTCTCAGTCGCCGGGTACTTGCGCGATCCGCCCGGCCCGTGTGGACTACGCCCAATGCCCCGCGCGTGCGTGGGGTGCAAGCTATTTACCGAAACATGACAGGAGGCAATCCGTGAGCGCGACCGCGGACCACGCGGAGGAGCGGACCAACCCTGCCGCCAGGCTGGGGTTCGAGCCCGGACAGGTGGTCCAGGAGATCGGCTACGACGACGACGTCGAGCAGGAGCTCCGCGAAGCCATTGAGGCCGTGATCGGCCAGGAGATCGTTGACGAGGACTACGACGACGTCGCCGACGTCGTCGTGCTGTGGTTCCGCGATGACGACGGCGACCTCACGGACGCGCTGGTGGATGCCATCGGTCTGATCGACGAGGGCGGCGAGATCTGGCTGATGACGCCCAAGACCGGCCGTGACGGGTACGTCGAGCCGAGCGACATCAATGAAGCCGCGCAGACTGCGGGCCTGTCCCAGACCAGGAGCATCAACGCGGGCAAGGACTGGAGCGGCAGCCGCCTGGTCACCCCCAAGGCCGCCAAGTCCGGCAAGCGCTGAGCCGAGCCCCCACGATTCCGTACCCAGCCCTCCGCCGGGTGATCCGGTGGGGGGCTCGGTGTGTGTGCCCCGGCGCGTAGGGTTGGCCGCAACCTGTTGGAATCCGCCGGAGCGGCCGTCGGCGGCGGTGCCCGCGCGTACGCCGGGGACGGCGTCCGGGCGCGGCGGCGCGTCCGCTCACGGCGTCTGCGAAGGGAACGGTCCCCATGGCGATCGAGGTCGGCACGAAGGCTCCGGATTTCGAGCTGAAGAACCAGCACGGCGAGCTGGTCAAGCTCTCCGGCTTCCGCGGCGAGAAGGCCGTGGTCCTCCTCTTCTACCCCTTCGCCTTCACCGGCGTGTGCACCGGCGAGCTGTGCGCCCTGCGCGACGAGCTGCCGAAGTTCGTCAACGACGACGTGCAGCTGCTGGCCGTCTCCAACGACTCGCCCTTCTCGCTGCGCGTCTTCGCCGAGCAGGAGGGCCTGGAATACCCGCTGCTGTCGGACTTCTGGCCGCACGGCGAGGTGTCGCGGGCGTACGGCGTCTTCGACGAGGAGAAGGGCTGCGCGGTGCGCGGGACCTTCATCATCGACAAGGAGGGCGTGGTGCGCTGGACGGTCGTCAACGGCCTGCCCGACGCCCGCGACCTCAACGACTACCTCAAGGCGCTCGACAACCTCTGATCCGGGCTTCCGCTCCGGGCTTCTGCTCCGGGCGCGCCGGGCCCGTCCGGGCGGCCGTCGCCGCCCCGGCCGGCCCTGGCCGCGGCCCCCGCTCCCGCCGGAGCCGGCACGACATCGGCGCCGTGTCCGTACCGCTACCTGTAATCGGTGGGAACCGGTCACTAGGATCAAATCGTTGATCCGATGCCATGCACGATGGGGGCGCAAAGCATTTCGTACCCCTCGAACCCAAGGAGGACTCGTGGGAGTCAGCCTCAGCAAGGGCGGCAACGTCTCGCTGACGAAGGAAGCCCCCAATCTGACCGCGGTCGTCGTCGGTCTGGGCTGGGACGCCCGTACCACCACCGGTACGGACTTCGACCTGGACGCCAGTGCTCTGCTGACCAACGACCAGGGCAAGGTCGCCAACGACCAGAACTTCGTGTTCTTCAACAACCTGAAGAGCCCGGACGGCTCGGTCGAGCACACCGGTGACAACATCACCGGTGAGGGCGAGGGCGACGACGAGCAGATCAAGGTGAACCTGGCCGCCGTGCCGGCCGATGTCGCCAAGATCGTGTTCCCGGTGTCCATCTACGACGCCGAGAACCGCCAGCAGAGCTTCGGCCAGGTGCGCAACGCCTTCATCCGCGTCGTGAACCAGGCCGACGGCAACGAGCTCGCGCGCTACGACCTGAGCGAGGACGCCTCGACCGAGACCGCCATGGTCTTCGGCGAGCTGTACCGCAACGGCGCGGAGTGGAAGTTCCGGGCCATCGGTCAGGGCTACGCCTCGGGCCTGCGCGGCATCGCGCAGGACTTCGGCGTCAACGTCTGACCGGAGTCATCTTCCGCGCCCGGCGCCGTACCCCCCTGTCCCGGGGCGTACGGCGCCGGGCGTGCTTGAAGCCCGTACGCACCCGTACGGGACGCGGGCCCCGGAGCGCGGCGTGCGTGGACCGCGCATGGTCCACGCGAGGGCCGTACAGGCGCCGTATCCGGGTTCGTGTCCGCCTCGTACGGGTGGTGCAGGGCCCGTAGGAAAGCCGTGGACCACCGCGGCACCACCGTCACCGGGGAGGATGCGAACACCATGGGCGTCACGCTCGCAAAGGGAGGCAACGTCTCCCTCTCGAAGGCCGCGCCGAATCTCACGCAGGTCATGGTCGGCCTGGGCTGGGACGCGCGCTCGACCACGGGAGCACCGTTCGACCTGGATGCCAGCGCGCTGCTGTGCAGGTCGGGGCGGGTGCTCGGAGACGAGTACTTCGTCTTCTACAACAATCTCAAGAGCCCGGACGGGTCGGTCGAGCACACCGGGGACAACCTCACCGGTGAGGGCGAGGGGGACGACGAGTCGATCCTCGTCGACCTGAGCAAGGTCCCCGAAGAGGTCGACAAGATCGTCTTCCCGGTCTCGATCCATGAGGCGGATCTGCGCGGCCAGAGCTTCGGCCAGGTCAGCAACGCCTTCATCCGGGTCGTCAATCAGGCGGACGGCAGTGAGCTGGCCCGTTACGACCTCAGCGAGGACGCCTCCAGCGAAACGGCGATGATCTTCGGTGAGGTGTACCGCTACCACGGTGAATGGAAGTTCCGCGCGGTGGGCCAGGGGTACGCGTCGGGGTTGCGAGGCATCGCTCTAGACTTCGGGGTCAACGTTTCGTAAAGCGCCGCGCACTGCGCGCGGGGGACCCCACACAGCGAGGGATTGGGTTAGGCAGTGCTCCTGAGAACCTTTGGCTGGTCGTTCGCCGTCACGGCGGCCGGCCTGGCCTTGGCCGGCGTCCTCTGGGGGTGGCAGGGGCTCGCGATCGTCGGCATCCTGTCGATCCTGGAGATCTCGCTCTCGTTCGACAACGCGGTCATCAACGCCGGCATCCTGCGCAAGATGAACGCCTTCTGGCAGAAGATCTTTCTGACCGTCGGCATTCTCATCGCCGTCTTCGGCATGCGTCTGGTCTTTCCGGTGGTCATCGTCGCGATCACCGCGAAGATGGGACCGATCGAGGCCGTCGACCTGGCGATCAACGACAAGACGCAGTACGAGCACCTGGTCACGGGAGCCCACCCGGCCATCGCGGCCTTCGGTGGCATGTTCCTGCTCATGATCTTCCTCGACTTCATCTTCGAGGAGCGCGAGCACAAGTGGCTGGGCTGGCTGGAACGGCCGCTGGCCAAAATCGGCAAGCTGGACATGCTGTCCGTCATCATCGCGCTGGTCGTCCTGCTGGTCACGGCGATGACGCTGGCCACCGACGTCGCGCACGGCGGCGGTGACAAGAGCGCGACGGTGCTGCTGTCCGGCGTCGCGGGCCTGCTCACGTACCTGATCGTGGGCGGTATCTCCGGCTACTTCGAGGACAAGCTGGAGGAGGCCGAGGACGACGAGGACGAGGACGAGGACGACGACAGCCGGGCGAAGGCGGCCGTGGCGGCCCGGGAAGCCGGTCCGAACGGGGCGGCGCCGAAGCGCTCGGTCTCGGGCGTGGGCCTCGCCGGCAAGGCCGCGTTCTTCCTGTTCCTCTACCTGGAGGTCATCGACGCGTCGTTCTCCTTCGACGGCGTCATCGGCGCCTTCGCCATCACCAACGACATCTTCGAGATGGCGCTGGGTCTGGGCATCGGCGCGATGTACATCCGTTCGCTGACGGTCTTCCTGGTCCGCAAGGGAACCCTGGACGACTACGTCTACCTGGAGCACGGCGCGCACTACGCCATCGGCGCGCTGGCCGTCATCCTGCTCATCACGATCAAGTACGAGATCCAAGAGGTCATCACCGGCCTGATCGGAATCCTGCTGATCGCACTGTCCTTCTGGTCGTCGGTGCGCAAGAACCGACAGGACGGCAAGCCGGGGAAGAACTCCGAAACAAAGTCGGAAGTCGCCTCCGGAGTGTGACGAAGCGCTGATTGAGGAACGCTCTCTGCGGGGCGGCCATGGAGTGCTCACTCCATGGCCGCCCCGCGGCCGTACCGGGCCACGGGGCGGCCGGGAACGGCGGGAGCAAGCAGCAGTCGGGCCGTCGGGCCATCGGGGCGGGCGGCCTTCGGGTCGGATCGATGGGGTGGGGCAAGGTGTCGTTCTTGGACAATTGGCGGCGGGGCGGGGCGCCGAAGTTCGAAGCCGGTGGTGCGTCGTATGTGGTCGAGCTGACCAAGCGCAATCCGGTGGTCTCGCTGACGAAGCAGGGCGCGGCCTCCGGGCACCTCCGGGTCAACCTGTCGTGGCAGATGCGCACGTCCGACATCGGGATGCGCGGCTCGCAGCGGGGCGGGAGCCTGCTGCGCAACCCCGGCAAGTTGTTCAAGCCGGAGGTGGTGCAGGCGCAGGGGCCGGCGGTCGTCAAGATCGACCTGGACCTGGCCTGCCTGTACGAGCTCAAGGACGGCACCAAGGGCGTCGTACAGCCGCTGGGCAACTTCCTGGGGGACATCAACGCCGCGCCGTATGTGAAGCTCAGCGGCGACGACCGGTTCGGCTCGCCCTCCGGTGAGACGCTCTACATCAACCTCGACCACCGCGACGAGATCAAGCGCCTGCTGATCTTCGTCTACATCTACGACGGCACCCCGGCCTTCGACCGTACCCACGCCGTCGTGACGCTCTACCCGAGCAGCGGCCCACGCGTGGAGATCGGCCTCGACGAACGGGCGCCACAGGCCCGCTCCTGCGCCATCTTCATGCTGGAGAACAACAAGGGCGATCTCACCGTCCGCCGCGAGGTCAAATACGTCTACGGCTTCCAGTCCGAACTGGACCGCCTGTACGGGTGGGGCCTGCAATGGGGGCGGGGGTACAAGACGAAGGTGTGAGGGGCGGGGCGCTGGGGCTTAACCGTGAGCCTGGGGCCGGTGTTCGCGTTAGGGGCGGGGCGTCCGGGCCGGTGTTCGCGTTCGGGGGCGGGGCGTCCGGGGCGGTGGTGCGGGCTGGGGTGGTGGTCCGTTCTGGTCCGGCGGTCCTGCTTGGGGCGGTGTGCTGTTGACCTCGGTGGTCCTGGCTGGGGCGGTGGTGCTGTTGGGCTCGATCGCGCTGGCTGGGGCGGTGGCCCTGCTCGGCTCGGTGGTGCTGGCTGGGGCGGTGGCCGTGCTTGGCCCGGTGGTGCTGCCTGGGGCGGTGGCCGTGCTTGGCCCGGTGGCCGTGCTTGGCTCGCTGTCTGGGCTCGGTTCGCCTTCCGGGCTCGGCCTGGGGCTGACGTCCGGTCGGGTCTGCGTCGTGGCCGGTCTGTGTCTTGGCCGATCTGTGTCCGGGCCGGTTTGCGCTCGGCCGGGCGTCCACGCTCGTCCGGTCTGCGCTCGGCTGGGCCTGCGACGGTCCGGCTGGCCCCGCTCGGCCCGGTGCTTACGTGTGTCCGGTCCTCGCGTCCGTCCGGCGGTCGTGCCGGTGGTTGTGCCCCGGCCGGTGATGGTGCCCGTGCCGACGTTGCGACCGTGCCAATGTTGGTGCCTGTGCCCCCGGTGCACGGACATGTGTCTACGGCCTCTCGGTCGCAGGCCGCCGCCCGTCGGGGACTGTCCGCCCGCCGCAGATTCGGCCCTCTGATGCGGCGGGCTGCCGGGCGCCGGTCAGCGGTGCTGGAACTGCGGTCCCTGCGGCGGCAGGGCGAAGTTCGGGTCCGGAATCGGGCCCGGAGGCTGCTGCGGGTACCCGTAGGCCGGCGGGCCCGGGACGGCCGGGCCCATCGGCCCCGTCGGATAGGGCTGGTGCTGGGGCGGCTGCGGCGGCTGCGGATAGCCGTACGCGGGCTGCCCCTGCGGCTGCTGCGGCATCGGGCCGGGATACCCGTACGCGGGCTGGGCCGGTGGCTGGGCCGGAGGCGGCGGGATGTGCGGAGCGTTCGGCGGATAGCCGTAACCTCCGCCGGTCGGTTGCGGCTGAGGCGGGAAGGCGGCAGCCGGCGCCCCCACGGGCGGCGCTGTCGCCGGCGGGGCGGGCGGCGGCAGCGGGAAGGAGTCCGGCTCCGCCTGCGCAGCCGGAGCCGAGGCCGGGGCGGGAACCGGTGCCCCAGCCGGGGGCGATGCCGGGGCCTGCGACGGGTCCGGGTCAGGAAGGTGCTGCGTGGCGGCCTCGGAACCCGACGAAGCCGAGGAACCATCCGCACCCGACGAAGCCGAGGAACCATCCGCGTCGCCGTGCGTGCCGCCGCCCGCTGCCGCGCTGCCGGTCGTCGCGCCGTTGCCACCCGCGGCGGGTGTGGACGCGGGCGTGGGAGCAGACGCCCCGGAACCGTCCGCGACCGCCGTGCCAGGGGCCGGGGCGGACGGTGCGGAAGCGGCCGTGCCGGAATCGGTGGCCGCGGACGCGTCGTCCTCCTCCACCGAGATCCCGAACTCGGTGGCCAGCCCGTTCAGCCCCTTCTCGTACCCCTGCCCGAGCGCACGGAACTTCCACCGATCACCGCGCCGGTACAACTCACCGCAGATCAGGGCCGTCTCCTTGCCCGTCTCCGGCACCACGTCGAAGACCGCGATCGGCGCGTCCTCGCTCGAGGCCGCGTCGTACAGCAGTACCCGCAGGTCCCGCACGTGGGCAAAGGTTCCGCCGTCCGCCGAGGCGGTGAGCATGACCCGGTCCACCGATGCTTCGAGGGCGGACAGGTCCGCCTCGATCGTGTCCGCCAGCCCGTCGGTCAGCCGCGTCTTCGGCAGGTGCCGCACCAGACCGCTGGGGTGGCGGGGCTGGTTGTAGAAGACGAAGTCGGCATCGGAACGCACGCGGCCGTCGGCGGCGAGAAGCAGGGCGGAGGCATCGACATCGGGCACCCCGGCGCCGGGCGTCCAGCGCACCACGGCCCGGACCGCCGTGGTGTCGAGGGGTACGTTCGACCCTTTCAGCATCGCGTGCGTCATGTCCGTAATCCTGCCTTCCCGGAGGTCGGAGGGACAACGCGGGGGCCTCACCGGCGTGGCCCGTCGGGTGTCCGCGACATCGGGCCGTCGTGTGCGGGTTACGTGCTTTTCACATGGGCGGGAACTTTCCCGTCGTGGCCGCACGTACGATTACCGGCCGGATCCAGACAGCGAGTCGCCGCGGGGTGGCCCCGGCCCCGCCTGCTCACGGGGAGTTCTATGCGTCACTTTGGGCACCTTGCGCCCGATATCCGGAACGCTTTGTTCCACAAGGAGCCGGTCGAGTTCACCGCCGACTCCCCGCCCGGCACGCTCTCGGTGGCCCTCGGTGCGACGCTTTAC
The DNA here is from genome assembly GCF_044327805.1 of Streptomyces sp. NPDC018019. NCBI lineage: Bacteria > Bacillati > Actinomycetota > Actinomycetes > Kitasatosporales > Streptomycetaceae > Streptomyces > Streptomyces sp. NPDC018019. Next base: position 132,357 of record NZ_JBIRGD010000026.1, read on the forward strand.
AGCCCTGCCACCCGCCCCAAGCTCGCCGCGGACATCGTCAAGCAGGCCGGCCGTGGCGTGGTCTCCATGGTGCTCTGCCTGGAGGACTCCATCAGCGACGCGGACGTGGGGGCCGGCGAGGAAAACCTCGTACGGCAGTTCACGGACCTCGCCGAGCAGGCCGAGAACGGTACGGACCTCCCCTTGCTCTTCATACGGGTCCGCACGGCTGCACAGATACCGGACCTGGTACGCCGACTGGGCCCTGCCGTGCGGCTGTTGTCTGGATTTGTACTGCCCAAGTTCACCGAGGAGCGGGGAGTGCCGTTCCTGGAGGCGCTGGCCGGAGCGGAGGCGGACTGCGGGCGGCGGCTGTTCGCGATGCCGGTGCTGGAGTCGCCCGAACTGCTCCACCTGGAGAGCCGCGGCGAAACGCTGCGGGGCATAGCGCGCACGGTGGACAAATACCGTGACCGGATCCTGGCGCTGCGCCTCGGCGTCACGGACTTCTGCTCGGCCTACGGCCTGCGCCGGGCCCCCGACATGACCGCGTACGACGTACAGATCGTCGCGTCCGTGATCGGCGATGTGGTGAACGTTCTCGGCCGGGCGGACGGCACCGGATTCACGGTCACCGGTCCGGTGTGGGAGTACTTCCGTCTGCACGAGCGGATGTTCAAGCCGCAGCTGCGGCAGAGCCCCTTCCTGGGCCGGGCGGAGGAACTCCGGACGGCCCTGATCGAACATGACATGGACGGGCTGCTGCGCGAGATCGAACTCGACCGCGCGAACGGCCTGCAGGGCAAGACCTGCATCCACCCCTCGCACGTCGCGCCGGTGCATGCGCTCTCGGTCGTCAGCCACGAGGAGTTCAGCGACGCCATGGACATCCTGCGTCCCGAGCGGGGCGCCGGCGGCGTGTTGCGCTCCGCGTACACGAACAAGATGAACGAGATCAAACCGCACCGTGCCTGGGCGGAACGGACGCTGCTGCGGGCCGAAGCGTTCGGCGTCGCCCGCGAAGGCGTCGGCTTCGTGGAACTGCTGGCGGCGAGTCTCCCGCACACCTGACGCGGCGGAGGCCCCAGGAGCCGGTGCGGCTGCCGCCCCACCGGGCCGAGAACACCCAGCGGGCAAGGAACCATGACGACGACGGCGGAAGAGACGAAGGAGACGGGCGCAGTGGTGTGGACGGGAGAGTGGGTCGCGCAGCGGCTCGGAGTCTCGCTGAGCGGCGGGGCCGAACTGCCCCGACTGCTGGGTTTGGCGCTGCGGCGCAACCCCAAGCGGGCTCATCTGCTGGTGTCGAACGTGCTCGGCAAGCACGTACCGCAGCGGCCGGAGGCGGTCCACGGCGCGGGGCTGGGGCTGGGACGCCGGGTCCGCGAGCTGCTGGGTGACGCGGACGCGGCGCGCGCCGTCGTCCTGGGATACGCGGAGACCGCCACGGGGCTCGGCCACAGCGTGGCCGACGGCCTGGCCCTCGCGCCCTATCTGCATTCCACGCGGCGGCCGGTCGGGGGAGTGGCGCAGGCGGGCGGCTTCGAGGAGGAACACAGCCACGCGACCTCGCACCTGCTGCTCCCGGAGGACCCGTCGCTGCTGGCCGGGGACGGCCCCCTGGTCCTCGTCGACGACGAGTTCTCCACCGGCCGAACGGTCCTGAACACCATCAAGGCTTTGCATGCCCGCTTCCCGCGCGAGCGGTACGTCGTCGTCGCCCTGGTCGACATGCGCTCGGAAGCCGACCGCGGCCACCTGGAGAAGTTCGCCGCCGACCTGGGCGCGCGGGTCGACCTCATATCCCTGGCGGCCGGAGGCGTCCAGCTCCCGGCCGACGTACTCGAACGCGGCCAGGCTCTCGTAGCGGCCCATCAGGCCGCGTCGCCGACGGAAGCGCCCGGCGCCTCGGGGGCCGTGGCGACTCCCGACGGGGGTGCGGCACACGCCGGTGCGGCGGACTCGGTCGAGATTGCAGACTCGGTCGGGACCGCAGACTCGGTTGGAACCGCGGGCTCGGCCGGGACGACGGGCCCGGCGGGGTCTACGGGGCCCGTGGAGCTCACGGGTCCGGCCGGGGGCGCGGGCTCGCCGCGGCCCGTGCGCATCGACCTCGGCTGGCCCGAGGGCGTGCCGGACGGCGGACGGCACGGCTTCACCCCCGCCCACCGGGCGCGCCTGGAAGCCGCGCTCCCCGGTATGGCGGCCCGCATCGCCGACCGGCTCGCCGACGCCCGCCGGGTGCTGGTCCTCGGCAACGAAGAGCTGATGTACGCGCCGCTGCGCCTCGCCGAAGCCCTGGACGACTCGACCACGGCCGAGGTGTACTTCTCGACCACCACCCGCTCGCCGGTCCTCGCCGTCGACGATCCCGGTTATGCCATCCGCACCCGGCTGGTCTTCCCCGCCCACGACCGTCCGGCCGACGGACCGGGGGAGCGGTACGCGTACAACGTCGCGCCCGGCGCGGACCCGCGGCGGCGCTTCGACGCGATCGTCGCCGTCATCGACTCGCACGGCGACACCCCGGAACTCTACGCTGCCGACGGCTTCCTTGACCGGCTCGCAGCTCACACCGATCAGCTGCTGCTCGCCGTCGTCCCTTCCTATACACCGGCGTACGCGCTGTCGCAGACGCCGGAGCCCGCCCCGCAAACCACGCCCCACGCCACGCAACGACAGGTCTGACCGATGCCCCTCCCCGAGCCGCTGCGCGGCCCCGCCTTCTCCTCCTACGCCCCCGACGAAGTCGGCTGGCTGCTCCAGGACCTGTCCTCGGTCAGCCTCGAAGCGCCGACCGAGGAGCGCGAGGAGGCGATACAGGCCGGCGGCGCGCACTATGCCGAGTCGCTGCCCGTCGAATACCAGCCGAGCGAGCAGTACCAGGCGCTGTTCCACAGCGCTCTGCAGGCCTCCGCCGGTCGCATCGCCCGTGCGGTCGGCACCGTCACGGAAACCGTGCTCGCCGAACGCTCTCCCCGGCCCGTACTGGTCTCGCTGGCCCGCGCCGGCACTCCGGTGGGTGTCCTGATGCGCCGCTGGGCGCTGCACGTCCACGGCCTCGACCTGCCGCACTATGCCGTCTCGATCGTGCGTGGCCGCGGCATCGACACCACCGCGCTGCGCTGGCTGGCCGCCCACCACGATCCGGCGGACGTCGTCTTCGTCGACGGTTGGACGGGCAAGGGCGCCATCACCCGTGAACTCGCCCAAGCGCTGGAGAGCTTCCCCGGCTTCGATCCGCGGATCGCCGTTCTCGCCGACCCCGGCGGCTGCGTGGAGACCTATGGCACCCGCGACGACTTCCTCATCCCGTCCGCGTGCCTCAACTCCACCGTCTCGGGCCTGATCTCGCGCACCGTACTGCGTGACGACCTCGTGGGGCCCGACGACTTCCACGGTGCCAAGTTCTACCGCGACCTGGCCGGAGCTGATCTGTCGCGGACCTTCGTCGACACGGTCGCCGCGTGCTTCGACGAGGTCGCCGAGCAGGTCACCGCCGATGTGAAGGAACTGGACGCGGCCGACCGGACGCCCACGTGGGCGGGCTGGGCCGCGGTCGAGCGGATCAGCGAGGCGTACGGCATCCACGACGTCAACCTCGTGAAGCCGGGGGTCGGTGAGACCACGCGGGTACTGCTCCGGCGGGTCCCCTGGAAGATTCTGGCCCGGCGCGGTGCCGGTACGGATCTCGATCATGTGCGTCTCCTCGCTGCACAGCGGGGCGTCCCCGTCGAAGAGGTCGACGAGCTCCCCTACACCTGTGTGGGGCTGATCCATCCCCGTTTCACACGGGGCGCGACGGGTGCGGACGGCAAGGCGGTGACCGCGCTGTGAGCACGATCGTGGCCAGCGACCTGGACCGCACCCTCATCTATTCGGCCGCTGCCCTCGACTTGGCCATGCCCGACGCCGAGGCGCCGCGCCTGCTCTGCGTCGAGGTCTACGAGCACAAACCGCTCTCCTACATGACGGAGACGGCAGCGGAGCTGCTGGCAGAACTCGTCGGCACCACCACATTCGTCCCGACGACCACGCGCACCCGTGAGCAGTACGGACGCATCCATCTCCCGGGCCCCGCGCCGCGGTTCGCCATCTGTGCGAACGGTGGCCACCTGCTCGTGGACGGTGAATCCGACCGCGACTGGCAGCGCACCGTCGCCGCCCGGCTGACCGCGGAGTGCGCCACGCTCGACGAGGTCCGTGCGCATCTGCTGCACACCGCCGACCCGGCCTGGCTGCTCAAGGAACGCGTCGCCGAGGGCCTCTTCGCCTATCTGGTCGTGGAGCGCTCGCTGCTGCCGCAGACCTGGGTCAAGGAACTCGCCGAGTGGGCGGACACCCGCGGCTGGACCGTCTCGCTCCAGGGCCGGAAGATCTACGCCGTACCGAAACCGCTCACCAAGAGCGCGGCCGTGGCGGAGGTGGTCCGACGGACCGGGGCGGCGCAGGTACTCGCCGCCGGGGACTCGCTGCTGGACGCCGATCTGCTGTTGGCCGCGGACCGGGGCTGGCGCCCGGGCCATGGGGAACTGGCGGCTTCCGGGTGGGACGCCCCGCACGTCATCGCGCTGGACGACCGCGGAGCCACGGCAGGCGAAGAAATCCTGCGCTCCTTCACCCGCGCCGCCGCTGTCCCGGCCCGCCCTTGCTGAGTCGTACGGCCAGGAAGACCAGTACCGCCAGTCCGGCAGCCACCAGGACCACCTTCGAGTAGGCGTCCGCATACCCGATCACTTCCTCCCAGTTCTCGCCGAGCGCGTGACCGGCGAGAACGAAGATCGAATTCCAGACTAGACTTCCGAGCGTGGTCAGGAGGAGAAAGGTCGGTATCGCCATGCGCTCGATGCCGGCCGGTATCGATATCAGGCTGCGGAAGATCGGGACCATCCGGCCGAAGAACACCGCCTTGGTGCCGTGCCGTTCGAACCAGCGCTCGGTCTTCTCGATGTCGGACACTTTGACCAGGGGCAGCTTGGCCGCGAGCGCCAGCATGCGCGCCCGGCCGAGCAACGCGCCCACGCCGTACAACGCCAGCGCGCCGAGCACCGAGCCGAGCGTCGTCCACGCGAGCGCGGAGACCAAGGACATCCGGCCCTGGCCCGCCGCGAAGCCGGCCAGCGGCAGGATCAGCTCGCTCGGCAGGGGCGGGAAGAGGTTCTCGGCGGCGATCGCCATGCCCGCGCCGGGCGCGCCGAGGGTGTCCATGAGGCCGGTGATCCAGCTCGTTTCCGCGAGTTCGTTCATGCTTCGACGGTAAAAATCCGCGGGCGCGAGCACATTGCGGAAAACCGCAGAGAACACTGTGGTTTTCCGCAATGTGGCGGCAGCGGTGCAGCCACTAGCGTTTTGATCATGCGGGGGATGACACGGCGCGGGATGCGCCTCACGGTCGGTTTGTTGGTCGGCGCGGGCATGGTGGCGGTCGAGCTGCCGTTCATCGCGCTCTCGGGGATCGCGCTGCTCTGTGTATTCGTGTGGCCGCGCGGGAGACGGAAGGTGCTGGGGCCGGTGACGGCCGTGGCCCGGTGCCTGACCGAGTCCGCGCGCCGCCGTCTGCGGTTCGGCGGGGCCGACTTCGCGTACGGGTACGACAACGAGCGCGCGCTCAAATACCTGGCAGTGCGCTGGCTCTTGGGGCTTTTGGGCGGGGGCGTGGTGCTTTCCGCGCTCGTGGGCGCGTCCATCATCCTTTGGTCGTCAACGGCCTGGATATTCTCTCCTATTGAACATCCGGTGGACGTCGCGGAGACCGGCGTGGGCGCCGTGTTCCTGCTCTTCATCAGCCTGCAGGCGGTGTTCGGCGTGGCGGCGTTGGAAGCCCGGCTGGCGCGCCACTTCCTCGGCCCCACCCACGAGAAGGAGTTGCAGCGGCGGGTCGCGGAACTGGCCTCTACCCGGGCCGGGATCGTCGCCGCGGTCAACGACGAACGACGCCGTATCGAGCGTGACCTGCACGACGGTGTGCAGCAGAGGCTGGTGGCGCTCGGCATGCTGCTCGGCCGTGCTCTGCGCGCCAAGGACGAGGCCCGCACCGTCGAACTGCTGCGGCAGGCCCACGAGGAGAGCCGCCAGGCACTGACCGACCTGCGGGAAGTCGCCTGGCGCGTCTATCCGACCGTGCTGGACGAGGCAGGGCTCCGGGCCGCTCTGGAAACCGTCGCGGAGCGCTCCGCGGTCCCCGTCCGCCTCGACTACCGCCTCGACCGCGAGCCCGAGGCCGCGGTGGCCACCGTCGCCTACTTCGTGATCTCCGAAGCGGTCACCAACGCCGTCAAGCACTCCTGCGGGGACCGGATAGCCGTCAGCGTCGACCGCAGCGAGAGCGTTCTGTTCCTTCGGATCCAGGACAACGGCTGGGGAGGCGCGAACGCCTCGGGGAGCGGACTGTTCGGCCTGGCCCGCCGGGTCGCCGCCATGGACGGCCGGTTCCGGGTGGACAGCCCGGCCGGCGGACCCACCACGATCACCGCGGAGCTGCCGTGCGCGTAGTACTCGCCGACGATTCGACCTTGCTGAGAGAGGGCTTGGTACGGCTTCTGACAGAAGAGGACCACGAGGTGATGGCCGCGGTCGGGGACGCCGCGGAACTGATGACGGTGCTGGAGCGCGCGCCGGCGGAGCAACGGCCGGACGTGGTGGTCGTGGACGTACGGATGCCGCCCACGCACACGGACGAAGGGCTGCGCGCGGCGGTCAGGATCCGTGAGCGCTGGCCGGATGTCGGCGTACTCGTCCTGTCGCAGTACGTCGAGCGGCGGTACGCCACCGAGCTGCTGACCGAGGACAGCGAAGGCGTCGGCTACCTCCTCAAGGACCGGGTTGTGCAGGTGGACGAGTTCCTGGACGCGCTGGAGCGGGTCGGCTCTGGGCGGGCGGCCTTCGACTCGGAGGTCGTACGGGTCCTGTTCTCCCGCAGCAGCCGCGCCGACCCGCTGAACTCGCTCACGGCCCGTGAGCGTGAGGTCCTCGCCCAGATGGCCGAAGGGCACACCAATGCGGCCATCGCCGACCGGCTGCACATCTCCCGGAGTGCCGTGGAGAAGCACACCAACGCGATCTTCGACAAGCTCGGTCTGACCGGTACGTCCGGCTACTCTCGCCGCGTCCTGGCCGTACTGCGCTATCTGGGGACCTGAAGGAGCACCGGTGACCAGGAGCGAGACCACCAAGATCACGGAGGAGCTGTACGACTACGTCCTCGCGCACAATCCCCCGCTGGACGCCGTGCAGCGGGAACTGGTGAAGACCACGTATGAGCGCTTCCCCGATGCGGCGCGGATGCAGTCGGCCCAGGAGCAGGGCCCGCTGCTGGCCTTCCTGGTCCGGCTGTGCGGTGCGCGGCGCGTCGTGGAAGTGGGTACGTTCACCGGTTTCTCGGCCTTGGCGATGGCGCAGGCGCTGCCTCCGGACGGCGAGTTGATCGCGTGCGACGTCTCGGAGGAGTGGACGGCGTACGGCCACGAGGCATGGGCGAAGGCCGGCGTCGGACCGTATCGACCTGCGGATCGAACCCGCGCTGGACACACTGCGGGCCATCCCCGCCGAGCCGCGGATCGACTTCGCCTACCTCGACGCGGACAAAGACAACTACATCGCGTACTGGGAGGAACTGGTCCTGCGGCTGCGGCCCGGGGGACTGATCGTCGCGGACAACGTCCTCTACGGCGGAGCGGTGACGGAGCCGCACACGGAAGGGGCCGCCGCGGCGATCAGGAAGTTTAACGACCACGTAGTGGCAGACGAGCGGGTGGAGGCGGTGATGCTCACCGTGGCGGACGGACTGACAGTGGCACGCAAGCGGTGACCATACGCAGCCGAAAGCCGAAAGCCGGGGGCTGTTGCCGGAGAGGTGGGGCCGGAGGCTGGGAGGCGGGCGCCTGGGCCTGATTGGCCGGGGCTGGCGCCGCCAACAGCGTCCGTCCAGTAGCACGTGACAGACGCCGTCTGGTTTTCGAACAGAGGAGGGATCGTGCGTTCACATACGGCGAGTCACACGTCCAGTTGTGCGCGAATGAGCGTGTCGAGTCGTTGCCATGCTGGGGAGGAGGTGTTGACCGTGCTCTGGATGAGGGCGGAGATCTCGGATGCCGCATCTAACTCGGGCAGTTGATCGCGTGGTCCGCGTACCGCCGGTAGCCAGACACATCGCGGTCGGGCTCGGGGAGGGGCCCCTTGTCGTGATAGACGCGGACAGTCTGGATCGACACGCCGACGTACCTGCCAGCTGCACGATGGTGAGCACCTGGCCATCGTCCCACTTGCCCTTTCCCCTGGGGCAGGGTTGCAGCATGGCGAACATGCATATCGACCGGGAGCCCCTGCGTGAGCTGTTGGACGAGGGCGCCATGCAGGCCGGGTTCCTCCTCACCCGACGCGCGGCCATGACCGGAGACCTGCGCGAACTGCAACGGATCTCCGACGCCGGGTACGACGAGGCCGGGAAGGAGTTGGACCGGCTGCTGAAGTCACCAGCCGACGGGCATCGGGATTGAGGATCGACCGGCCGCCGGTAGCTGGGCTCCAGGGCACGCCCCTTGAGTTCAACTCGCGGCTGGCGTGCTCGAACCAGAGTGTGTGGCACAGCGGAACCCGTGCGTGCGCGTGAGATGGACGGTGAGGAGGACCAGCGCCTGTTGTGGGTAACCGTCGCGGACGGCGCGAACGATGCTTGCTGCGGAACTAGTAGTGCTTCGTTAGGTTCTGGTCTTGGTCAGTGGGCGGCCGCAGGTGGTGCAGGTTCCGGTCCAGCACCGCAGGAGGTCCTGCAGGGCGTC
>NZ_JBIRGD010000027.1:0-135649 GCF_044327805.1 Streptomyces sp. NPDC018019
GTGGCCCGGTGCCGGCGCAGCGGCTCGACCTCCCTGAAGGAGCCCTCGTCCAGCAGCAGCCCGATCCGCTCACGCGCGGTGAGCTTGCCCTTGGCATGCTGCGCCGCGGTCGCCCGCTCACCGGGCCCGCGCCGGGCCTGCTCACGGATGGCATGCAGCTCGGCGACCCGCCCGCGAGCGCCTTGCGTTTCGTGGGCCGTGCTCATGTCTCGTCTCCTCCCGGACGGCGCGCTGCGCGGGCCCGTACGGCGTCCAGCAGCGTGGCCTGCTCCAGGCACCGGTCCGCGTCGGGCGACCCGGCGACACCGGAGCGCACCGCGCGGACGAACGCCTGCACGGTGGCGGCCACTTGGTCGTACGGTGCGAGGGTCAGCTCGCGGGGCCCGCGCCCGTCGCTGATCCACAGGGTGGGCTTGTGGTCGGCGGGCGGGGTGAAGGCCGGCTCGACGCGGATCGTCCCTTTGCTGCCCCACAGTTCGTAGACCGACCGGTACGCGTGGTCCATGCCGAACGCCAGCTGGCCCAGCACACCCCCGGGGGAGCGGAGCAGTACCGCCCCCGAGGTCTCCACGGCCGAGCCGGGGGCGTGTTCCAGGGCAGCGCCGACGATCTCCAGGCCGCCGCCGAGGAAGTGCAGCGCGGCGCGCACGGGGTAGTAGCCGATGTCCAGGAGCGCGCCGCCGCCGAGCGCGGGGTCGTGCCGGATGTCCCCGGGGGGCGGCGCGGGCACGGCGAAGGCCGCGCTGAACGCCCGGAGCTGCCCGATCGCCCCGCTGCCGACCAGTTCGCGGACCACCGTGTGCTGCGGGTGATGGACGAACATCACGTTCTCCATCAGCACCAGCCCGCGGGTGCGGGCCAGTTCGAGCAGGGCGGCGGTCGCGGCGCGGTCGGTGGTCAGCGGTTTCTCGGCCAGGACGTGCTTGCCCGCGCGCAGGGCCCGCCCGGCCCACTCGGCGTGCAGCGAGATGGGCAGCGGGACGTAGACGGCGTCCACGTCGGGGCGTTCCAGCACCGCGTCGTAGGAGTCGGCGGCAGCGCACCCGTAGCGGGCGGCCACCTCCCGCGCGCGGCCCCCGTCGCGGCTGGCCACCGCGGTCAGCTCGACGCCGGGCTCCGCCGCCATGGCGGGCAGCACCCGGCGGCGGGCGATGCCGGCGGTACCGAGGACGGCGATGCGCAGGGGGTGTTCAGTCATGCGGGTGGTGTCCCATGGCGTTGAGGCAGGCGAGGAGGGTCCGGGCCTGCACGTTGACGTAGTGGCCGTGTTTGACCAGGGCGGTGAGCTGGCCGACGGACACCCACTGGTAGCCGGCCGGCGGCTCCAGGGGCGCCTCGTCGGGGGACGCCTCGATGACCAGGTACCGGTTCTCGGCGTGCAGGAAGCGGCCGCCCTCCTCGGAGTGCACCCGGTCGTAGCGGATGCGGTCCGGGGCCGCGGAGAGCACCAGGTCGAGGAAGGGGGGCCGGGCGCCCGGGCGCGCGAAGTTCTCCGGCGAGCACTGCACGGTGGGCGCCAGTTCCACGGTGTCCAGGAAGCCGCCCTCGACCTTGGCGTGGGCCAGCACGTGCAGCACCCCGCCGATCGTCCGGGCCAGGAACGCCGCGACACCCCGGCTGCGCGGCTCGATCAGCGGCTGCGTCCAGCCGGTGACCTCGCGGTTGCCGGCCTGCACCCCGACCGCGACCACGTCGAACCAGCGGCCGTCCGCCGTGCCGATGCGGTCCGCCCGGCGGGTCCAGCCGGGCAGCCCGTCGAGCGGTACCCGCTCGGCCCGTACGTCGTAACGGGAGCGCTCGGCGGTGAACCAGGACAGCAGGTCCACGTCGCTGTGCAGGGCGCCCGCCTCCGGGTCCCGCGCGCGGGCCAGGGCCCGGCCGAAGCCGTCCCGGCCGGCGGCGGACGGTGGCGGCGCGTACGCGGGCAGGCAGGCCAGCACCGTACGGGAGTCCATGTTGACGAGGTTGTCGCGGTGCAGCAGCGCGGAGATCTGGCCGAGGGTGAGCCAGCAGAAGTCGTCGTCGGCGGGCACCTCGCCGTCCACCTCGACGATCATGTTGCGGTTGCTCTTGTGCAGGAACCACGAGCCGTGCTCCGACTGGAGGACGTCCGCGAGCACCCGGCCGCGGCCGGGCCCGGTGAAGTACTGGATGTACTTCACGTCGGTGCCGCGGTGGACTTTGGTGTAGTTGCTGCGGGTGGCCTGGACGGTGGGGGAGAGCTGGAGCACGTTGCGGTTGCCCGGCTCCATCTTGGCCTGCATCAGAAAGTGCAGGACGCCGTCGAACTCCTTGGCCAGGATGCCCAGGATGCCGACCTCGGGCTGCTTGATGATGGGCTGGTACCACTCCCGGTGCGGCCCGTCGTCGACCGTGACGTGCAGCCCCTCCACGCTGAAGAAGCGTCCGCTGGCGTGCACCAGGTTCCCGGTGCCGGGCGCGAAGGACCAGCCGCGCAGCGCGGCGAAGGGGATGCGCTCGACGTGGAAGCGGCCCGCCGCCCCGCGCGCCGCGAACCAGCGGTGGAACTCCTCGGTGGACAGCCGGCCGCGGCCCGCGGCGGCGGAGCGGGCGAGCCGGCCGGCGACCGAAACCGGCTCGCGGGGCCGGACGGCCGGCTGCGGCTCCGTCCGCTCCGCAAGATGCGTCGACATGTACGGTCTCTCCTCGTCAAGAGTGCGGTGGTGCGGTGGTCGAAGGGGGCCCGGCGGCCGGCCGGACACGGGCGCTCAGCCCCGCGCGGCGACGAACTCGCGCACCGAGGCCGCCATGTAGTCGGTCATCTCGTCGGTCAGGCCCGGGTAGACGCCGATCCAGAACGTCTGCTCCGTGATCACGTCGGAGTTGGTGAGGTCGCCGACGACGCGGTGCGGTACGTCCACGTAGGCCGGCTGGCGGGTGAGGTTGCCCGCGAAGAGGTTGCGGGTGCCGATCTTCCGGTCCTCCAGGAAGTTCACCAGCTCCTTGCGGGAGAACGGCGCCTCGGGATCGACGGTCAGCACGAAGCCGAACCAGCTGGGCTCGCTGCCCAGCGTCGCCTCCGGCAGGATCAGCCACGGCACCCCGTCGAGCGCCGCCCGCAGCCGCTGCCAGTTGTGCCGCCGGGCCGCGGTGAAGTCGTCCACCTTGGCCAGCTGGGTCAGCCCCAGCGCGGCCTGGAGGTCGGTGGCCTTCAGGTTGTAGCCGACGTGCGAGTAGATGTACTTGTGGTCGTAGCCGGCCGGCAGGGTGCCCAGCTGGTACTGGAACCGCTTGAAGCAGCGGTCGCTCTCGCCGGGCTCGCACCAGCAGTCCCGGCCCCAGTCGCGCAGCGACTCCACGACGCGCGCCAGCGCCAGGTTGGAGGTCAGCACGCAGCCGCCCTCGCCCATCGTCAGGTGGTGCGCCGGGTAGAAGCTGACCGTGGTCAGGTCGCCGAAGGTGCCGGTGAGCCGGCCGCCGTAGGTGGAGCCGACCGCGTCGCAGTTGTCCTCGATCAGGAAGAGGTCGTGCTCCTCGCAGAGCTGTGCGACCTCGGCGACCTCGAAGGGGTTGCCGAGCGCGTGGGCCACCATGACGGCGCGGGTGCGGGGACCGATGGCGGCCTTGATGCGTTCCGCGGTGGTGTTGTACGTCTTCAGCTCGACGTCGACGAAGACCGGCACCAGGCCGTTCTGCAGGATCGGGTTGACGGTGGTGGGGAAGCCGGCGGCCACCGTGATCACCTCGTCGCCGGGGCGCAGCCGGCGGTCCTCCAGGTGCGGCGAGGTGAGCGCCGTCATTGCCAGGAGGTTCGCCGAGGAGCCGGAGTTGACGAGGTGGGCCTTGCGGCGCTTCATGTAGCGCGCGAACCGCGTCTCGAAGCGCCGGGAGTCGCGGCCGGCCGCGATCCGCATGTCGAGGGCCGCCTCGACCAGCGCCGCCCGGTCCTCCGGGCCGAGCACCGCGCCCGACGGCCAGATCTCGCTGACGCCCGGGACGAACGCGCCGGCCGGCTCGGCCGCCCGGTGGTACTCCCGCACCTGATCGAGGATCCGTGCCTTGGTCTCGCTCATCTTGCCTGCCTCCATGGTCGGTTCGGCACGAAGTCCGTCACACCGTTACCCGTCGCGGCCATGGTGGCCGGGCCGACTTGAACGGCACTGGACAACGGGTCGCAGCCTGGCGGCGGTCCGCGCCTCGGCCAGCAGGTCGCGCAGCGAGTCGTCCAGGCTGCGGCGGGGCCGCCAGCCGAGCAGCGTCCGGGCGAGGCCGATGTCCATGCGCTGCCACTCCGCCTCCGGGGGCCGGCCGCCGGGGGCGGGCGCCTCGACGATCTCGGTGCCGCGGCCCGCCAGTTCGGTCAGCCGGGTCACCAGGTCGCGGACCGGCACGGCCCGGCCGCCGCCGATATTGACGACCCGCCCGGTGGCCGGGGACCCGGCCGCGGCCAGCACGGCGTCCGCGACGTCCCGTACGTCCACGAAGTCGCGATGGGCCAGCAGCGGGGCCAGCCGCAGCGCTCCGGGGGACGCGGCGGTGAGGTGGCGGGCCACCCTGCCGAGCAGGCTGACCGGGTCGGTGCCCGGGCCGGACACGTTCGAGACGCGCAGCACCAGCCCGTCCACCCGGCCCGCCCGGGCCGCTTCGAGTACGGCCAGCCCGCCGGCCAGCTTGGACCGGCCGTACGGGGTCACGGGCCGGGCCGGGGTGTCCTCGGTGATGCCGCGGCGCGGGCCGGGCCCGTACTCGTGCACCGAGCCCAGCTGGACCAGCCGCGGCCGGTCCGGCAGCGCCGCCACGGCGGCCACCAGCCGCCGCACCAGGACCGTGTTGGCGAGCGCCATCTCGTCCTCGCCGACGCCCCACACCGCGCCCGCCGCGTTGACCACCACCTGCGCGCCGCACTCCGCGAGCAGCCGGGTGATCCGCTCGGGCGCCGCCCGCACGAGGTCGAGGGCGACCGTGCGGTACGGCGGCGGCACGGCCGGCGTGCCGCGGGCGACGCCGGTCACCGCCCAGCCCGCCGCGGCGAAGGCCGCGCACAGGTGCCGGCCCACGAACCCGGTGGCGCCCAGCACCACCACCGAGGGCGCCGCGCCACCCCGCTCGCCGTCTGCTGTCCGGTCGATCACCGACACCGTCCCCGCCTCCTGGTCGTCCGTTGGGACGGGCACTGTGGCGCGGGCCGCTCGCGGGCCGCTGGACAGGCGCTCACGCGGCGCTACCAGGATTCGAGCCGGGCCCCCTACGGTCCGGGACCCATGAGGATCGAAGAGACCGCCGTACCGGACGCGTACCGCATCACCCCGAAGCTGCTGCCGGACCCGCGGGGGACCTTCCACGAGTCGTACCGGTACGACCTCCTCGCCGCCGCCACCGGCCACCACTTCGTGCCGCGCCAGGTCAACTACTCGGTGTCCGGGCGCAACACGGTGCGCGGGCTGCACGGGGTGGCGATCCCGCCGGGCCAGGCCAAGCTGGTCAGCTGTGTGCGCGGGGTGCTGCTGGATGTGGTCGTGGACGTACGGGTCGGGTCGCCGACGTACGGCCGGCACGACTGCACCGTGCTGGACGCGCGGGAGGGCCGGGCGGTCTTCGTCGCCGAGGGCCTGGCGCACGGCTTCGTGGCGCTGACCGACGACACCTGCATCAGCTACCTCTGTTCGACGGAATACCGGCCCGGCACCCAGCTGGACCTGCGCGCCTTCGACCCGGAGCTGGGGCTGCCGTGGGCCCGGTGGCTGACCGGCGAACCGCTGCTCTCGGAGAAGGACGCCGCGGCGCCCACCGTGGCCGAGGCCGCGGAGCGCGGGCTGCTCCCGGACTACGCGACGTGCCGGGCGCTGTACCGGGCCAACGGAGCGCAGCTGAGCGGCGGTCCGGCCGCCCCTCCACCGCCCGCCGCCCGGCTGTGACGACGTACGCGTCCACGACGTGCCCGTGACGCCATACGAGAGCCCGCCCCCGGCAGTGCCGGAGGCGGGCTTCGTCGTGTGGCCGGTTCCGCCGCTCAGCGCGCGGCGCTCTCGGCGACCCGGGCGGCCGGGCGCAGGCCCAGCGCCGCGAGGGCACCCGCCGGCCCGGTGGGGGAGTCACCGCGCGCGGCCAGGTAGCCGTCGGGCCGTACGAGCAGCCAGCCGCCGGGCGCCACCCCGAGGGCGGTGGCGAGCCGGTTCCCGGGGTCGGCCAGCGTCGCCGCACCGCCCGCCTGGTCGCCGTTGACCGTACGGATCCGCACGCCGTCCCCGTACCGTCCGGCGATGTCCCGCAGCTCCCGCACGGTGTCCGGGGGCAGCTCGCCGAAGGTGAGCAACAGCCAGCCGGGGCACCCCAGTTCGTCCGTGAGCCGCTGCCATCCCTCACTGGCGGCGTGCCCGGCGCCGTCCACCCGGCTGACGCGCTCGCCCGGCCGCAGCGCGCCGCGCGGGGCCCCGGGCCCGGCCGCGTACGTGAGCGGGCCCTCGGCGTACGACAGGCCCAGCGCGGACATCCCGCCCATGATCTTGCGCTGGATGCGGCCCTTCAGCGGACGCAGGGTGCGCAGCACCGTGAACGCGGTCCGCAGCGCGGCCGCCGCCCGGCGGCTGCGCAGCTGCACCAGCATCGTGGCCATCCGGGTGGTGCGCAGCAACTCGGCGCCCACCGGCACCCGTTCCTCGCTGTAGGTGTCGAGCAGCGGCTCGGCGGCCTCGCCGCGCAGGACCGCGGCCAGCTTCCAGGCGAGGTTCACCGCGTCCTGCACACCGGTGTTCATGCCCTGGCCGGAGGCGGGGCTGTGCACGTGCGCGGCGTCGCCCGCGAGCAGCACACGGCCCTGGCGCATCCGCCCGATCATGCGCTGCTGGATGGTGAACACCGAGACCCAGCTGGGCTCCGCCACCTCGGCCGGCTTGCCCGTACCGGTACGGATCTTCGCGGCGAACCGCCGGGCCACCATGGCGTCGTCCCCGCCGTAGGAGGTCTCCGCGGTGTCCAGCAGCCGCCACTTGCCGGGCTCGGGGAACGGCACCATCATGACCGTCCCGGTGGGCGTGCGCATCCAGTGGATGCTGTCCTGCGGCAGGTCGCAGTCCACGAAGGCGTCCGCGATCAGCCAGGTCTCGCTGCTCTCGCCGGTCAGCTTCAGGCCCAGCTGCTTGCGGACCGTGCTGTGGCCGCCGTCGCAGCCGACCAGCCAGCCGGCGGTCACCGTCTCGGTCCGGCCGTCCGCGTGCCGCAGCCGGGCCCGGACGCCGTCCGCGCCGCGGTCCTCGAAGTGCTCCAGGCGCACGCCCCACTCGGGCGCGACGCCGTGCCGGGCGGCGGCGGTGCGCAGCACCTCCTCGGTGACCGCCTGGTCGACCATGAGCGTGAAGGGGAAGCGGGTGGGCAGCCGGCTGTAGTCGGTGTCGAAGCGGATCAGGCGGCGGCCGTTCTGGTGCAGCGTGAAGTGCTCCACCCGCCGGCCGCGCGGCAGCAGGTCGCCGAGGACGCCCATCTGGTCGTAGGTCTCCAGCGTACGGGCGTGGGTGGCCAGCGCCCGGCTGGTGGTGGCCGGCCCCTCCGCCGCGTCCACCAGGCGGACCCGGACGCCGTGCCGGGCCAGTTCGTGCGCGGCGCTCAGGCCGACCGGCCCGGCGCCCACGACCAGGACCTGCGGTCCGGGCGCCGTCTCGTGGGTCACGGTCATGCGTGGTGCTGCCTTTCGGTGTTCGGGTCTGCGTCGTGCGCGGGTGCCGCGTCCCGGGCCGCCTTCCACCAGTCCGGGTTGTCCCGGTACCAGGCGGCCGTGGCGGCCAGGCCCTCCTCGAAGGGGATGCGCGGCGCGTAGCCCAGCTCCGCGCGGATCTTGCTCTCGTCGAGCGCGTAGCGCAGGTCGTGGCCCTTGCGGTCGGCGACCTCGACCACGTGCGACCAGTCGCGGCCGGTCAGTTCCAGCAGCCGTTCGGTGATCTGCCGGTTGGTCTGCTCGTTGCCGCCGCCGACGTTGTAGATCTCGCCCGCCCGGCCGCGCGTCAGCACCAGCTGGATCGCCCGGCAGTGGTCGTCCACGTGCAGCCACTCGCGGACGTTGCCGCCGTCGCCGTACAGCGGGACCGTGCCGCCCTCCAGGAGACTGGTCACGAAGCGGGGGATCAGCTTCTCGGGGTGCTGGTAGGGGCCGTAGTTGTTGGAGCAGCGGGTGACGGAGACGTTCAGGCCGTGGGTGCGCCAGTAGGCGCGGGCGACCAGGTCCGAACCGGCCTTGGACGCGGCGTACGGGGAGTTGGGCAGCAGCGGCCACTCCTCCGTCCAGGAGCCCTCCTCGATCGAGCCGTACACCTCGTCGGTGGAGACGTGCACCACCCGGGGAACGCCGGCGCGCAGGGCCGCTTCCATGACGTTCTGGGTGCCGCCCACGTTCGTCGTGACGAACTCGGCCGCCGACTCCAGCGAGCGGTCCACATGCGACTCGGCCGCGAAGTGCACCACCGCGTCGTGGCCGGGGACGACCTCCAGCAGCAGCGGCAGGTCGCAGATGTCGCCCTGGACGAAGGTGAGCCGGGGGTGCGCGGCCGGCAGGTTGTCGCGGTTGCCCGCGTAGGTGAGCTTGTCGAGGACGGTGACCTCGGCGTCCTCGTATCCCTCGTAGCCGCCGTCCAGCAGCGTACGGACGTAGTGCGAGCCGATGAACCCGGCGCCGCCGGTGACCAGGATCTTCACGCCGCGACCTCCACCCGGGTGTGGTCGCCGACGACCAGGCGGTGGTGGCGGTGCGCGACATGGGTGCCGGTCACCGCGGCGGACCGGCCGAGCAGCGAGCCGTGCAGCCCGCGCACGCCGGAGACCGTCACCCCGTCCAGGGCGATGGAGTGGTCCAGGTGGGTGCCGGTCAGGACGCAGTCCCGGCCGATGGAGGTGTGCGGGCCGACGTGGCTGTCCTCCAGCACGGTACCGGCGCCGATCACCGCGGGGCCCTCGACGAAGGACCGCCGGATGCGCGCCCCCGGTTCCACGACGACCGCGCCGATCAGCACGCTCTCGCCGTCCACGTCGCCCTCGACGCGGCGCTCCACGGCGTCCAGGAGCATCTGGTTGCACTCCAGGACGTCCTCGACCTTGCCGGTGTCCTTCCAGTACCCGGCGTACTCCTGGGCCCGCACGGTGGCGCCGTGGGACACCAGCCACTGGATGGCGTCGGTGATCTCCAGTTCGCCGCGCGCGCTGGGCTCGATGGCGTCGACCGCCTCGTGGATGGCGGGCGTGAAGAAGTACACGCCGATCATGGCCAGGTTCGAGCGCGGCACCGCCGGCTTCTCCACCAGGCGCCGCACCACGCCCCCGGCGTCCACCTCGGCGACGCCGAACGCGCGCGGGTCGGCGACCTGCTGGACCACCACCTGCGCGGCCGGGCGCAGGGCGCGGAACTCGGCGGCGGCCTCGGCGACGCCCTGCGGCAGCATGTTGTCGCCGAGGTACATCACGAAGTCGTCGTCGCCGAGGAAGTCCCGGGCCAGCGACACGCACTGGGCGAGGCCGGCCGGGGACTCCTGCGGGATGTAGGTGAGCGCGACGCCGAGCCGCGAGCCGTCGCCGAGCACATCGGCGATCTCCTTGCCGTGGTGGCCGACGATCACCCCGATCTCGGTCACGCCGAGGTCGCGGATGTTGTCCAGCACCCGTTCGAGCACGGGCCGGTTGGCGATCGGGATGAGCTGCTTGGGCATGGAGTAGCTGAACGGGCGCAGACGGGTACCCGTCCCGCCGGCCAGAACCAGAGCCTTCATGGGGTCCTCTTCCGTGGTGTGTCGTGATGTCTGTCGGTGCGGGCGCGGCGCCGCCGGCCGGCCGGGTCCCGCGGGTCAGGCAGCCTGCGCCGGGCGGTGCGCCGTACGGTGGCCGCCGAGCGCGTCCACCAGGGCGGCGAACCGGGCGGTGGCGCCGTCCAGGCGCGCGCCGGCCTCGGCGTCCAGGCCGCCGGGACCCTGCCGCGCCCGCCCGGCCGGTACGAAGCAGCTCTCCGCCACCGCGGCCGGGCGCATCGACATCAGGACCGGCCGCAGCCCGTAGTCGAGGGCCAGGACGTGGGCCGGCGAGCCGCCGGTGGCCAGCGGCAGCACCACCTTGTCCGCCAACGCGTGCTGCGGCAGGACGTCGAGGAACGTCTTGAGCAGCCCCGAGCACCCGGCCTTGTAGACCGGGGTGGCCAGCACGACGGCGTCCGCGCCGGCCAGCCGCGCCGCGGCGCCGGCGAGGTGCGGGTCGGCCGTGTCACCGGCCAGCAGCGCCGCCGCCGGCAGGCCGCGTACCGCGAGGGTGTCCACCCGGTGGCCATGGGCGCGCAGCCCTTCGGCGGCGCGCAGCAGCACCTGGTGGGTGAAGGAGACCGGCGACGGGCTGCCGGAGACGGCGAGGATCGTCGGCATGGGACAACCTCCAGAGGGGAGAGCGGGCGTCAGCCGGCCGGGGTGGGGACGGCGGGCTCCGGGGCGGCCGTACCGGGCCGTGCGGCGGCGCGGCGCACCTCGTCGAGCAGTTCCAGCGAGGCGAGCACCCGGTGCGGGCCGTCGACGAAGTCGACCAGGCAGGCGATCTCGTCGGCACCGGCGGCGTGCACCCGGCGGGCGGTCGCGGTGCACTCCTCGACCGAGCCGATCAGCGCGTTGCCGGACAGGTAGCGGTCCACGCCCAGGTTGGCCAGCTTGCGCCGGGCCGACTCGGCGGCGAGCACCTCGCTGCCCGCCTTGTCACCGCTCATCCGGCCGCCGGCGCCGACGGCCCGCGCCTCCAGGTCGATGGCGGTCAGCAGATAGTCCTTGAGGCTGCCGCCGCCGACGCGGCGGGCCTCGGCCGGGTCCTCGGCGACGTACGTGTGCATCATCACCGTGACCTTGCCAGGTGTGGTCCAGCCGGCCGCCGTCCGGGCCGCCCGGTACACCGCCGTCTTCCCGGCGAGCGAGGCCACGTCCTGGTTCTCCAGGTGGGTGAGGATGTTGCAGCCCAGCCGGCCGGCCTCGCGGAACGTGTCCTCGCTGCGCGACGCGGTCACCCACACCGGCAGCTCGTCCTGCACCGGGCGCGGGTAGACCGGCAGGGTGACCTCGTCGCCCAGCGGGGTGGTGCCGGTCCACCGCCCGCTGCGCCAGGCCGCGCGGATGTCCGCCACGTCCCGGACCAGCTGCGCGCGCCGGTCCGCGTACTTCTCGGGCGCGATGACGAAGTCGTTGACGTTCCAGCCGGAGCCCACCGAGATCGCCGCCCGGCCGCCGGAGAGGCCGTCCACCATCGCGAAGTCCTCGACGACGCGGGCGGCCGGGTGCAGCGGGGTGACCACGCTGCCCGCCCGGATCTGCACCCGCTCGGTCACCGCGGCGATGGCCGCCGAGGTGACGGCCGGGTTCGGGAAGGCACCGCCGAAGCGGTGGAAGTGCCGCTCGGGCGTCGACACGAAGCCGAAGCCCAGCTCGTCGGCGCGGCGGGCCGCGTCCAGCATCAGCCGGTAGGTCTCCCGCGCCTGGTCGCCGACCGCGGCGAAGAAGAAGACGCCGAGGTCCAGCGGCTGCTCACCCGCGTGCGTACCTGGGGCCTGCCGGGAATCCGCGTTCATCCTGTGCTGCCTCCTTCCCCGTCGGACGTCGTCACGGCGGGGTCGTCTTCGTGGGGGCTTGCTGCCCGCGGTCACCATCGGGCGGTCACCTCGCAGCCGACTTGAGCGCCGGGCAGGCCGCGCGGGACCAGCACGGCTCCAGTACGGCTCCAGCGCCGCGCGCGAGGGTCGCCGGGACCACTCCGACCCGAGCCGACCGAGGTTGCTGGATGACGACTCAGACACTGGTGGCGCCGGACACCGACACCGGCACCGTGCACGGACTGCTCGCCGCGGCGGTGGCCGCCCGGCCCGGCGCGCCCGCGGTGCGGGACGCCGCGGGCGGCTGGACCTACGCCGAGCTGGACGCCTGGTCGCGCGCGTACGCGGACTGGCTCGACGGACAGGGCGTCCGCCGCGGGGACCGCATCCTCGTACGGCTGGGCAACGTCCGCGAGTTCACCGCCCTGCTCTTCGGCGCCCTGCGCCGGGGCGTGGTGTTCGTGCCGGTCAACCCGGCGATGAAGCACTTCCACCTCAAGACCGTGGTGCCGGACTGCGACCCCGCGCTGCTCGTCGCGCACGACGGCCAGGACGCCGTCGCCCTCCGCGAGCTGACCGACCGCCCCGTGCACACGCCGGACGCGGTCCACCGGGCCGCCGCGCGGCGGTACGCCGCCGGGCCGGACGGCCGGGACGCCGAGGCGCGCCCCGGCGACCCGGTCCTGCTGATCTACACCTCGGGCTCCACCTCGGCGCCCAAGGCCGTGCTGAGCACCCACGCGCCCGTCGTCTTCGCCGCGAAGGCCATCGCGGCCCGCCTGCGCTACCGCCCGGACGACGTGGTCCTGGTGGCCGTGCCGCTCTCTTTCGACTACGGGCTCTACCAGGTCCTGCTGTCCGTACTGGCCGGCGCCGAGGCCGTGCTGAGCGAACCCGACCGGCACGTCCGGCTGCTCGGCACGCTGCACGAGCACCGGGTCACCGTCGTGCCGCTGGTCCCCTCGCTCGGCGAGATGCTGCTGAGGCTGTCCGCCCGCGACCGCCGGGAGGCGCCGCCGGTGCGCCTGTTCACCAACACCGGCGCCGCGCTCACCGCGCCCGTCATCGCGCAGCTGCGCGCCGCCTTCCCGCACGCCCAGGTGTCCCCGATGTTCGGCACCACCGAGTGCAAGCGGATCACCGTGCTGGAGCCGGACGGCGACCTGGCGCGGCCGGGCTCGGTGGGCCGCGCCCTGGACGGCACCGAGGTGCTGATCCTCGACGACGACGGACGGCCGCTGCCGCCCGGCACGGTCGGCGAGATCGCGGTACGCGGCCCGCACGTCATGTCCGGGTACTGGCGCGCCCCCGAACAGACCGCGCTGCGGTTCCGTCCCGACCCGGTCACCGGCGAGGTCACCCTGCACACCGGCGACTACGGTCACCTCGACGCCGACGGCCACCTCTACTTCGAGGGCCGCCGTGACGACCTGTTCAAGCGCAAGGGCGTGCGGATGGGCACCCTGGAGATCGAGACGGCCGCGCTGGACATCCCCGGCGTCTCGGCCGCCGCCGCCCTGGCTCCCGCCGACGGCCATGACCTGACCCTGTACGCCGTGACGGAACTGACCCCCGACGACGTACTGGCGCAGCTCGCCGAACGGCTGGAGGCCGCCAAGGTCCCCGCGGTCTGCCACCCCCTGCCCGCGCTGCCGCTCACCCCGAACGGCAAGACCGACAAGCAGCGGCTGCGCCGCGAACAGGACGCCCGCCGCACCGGCTGAGCGCTCCCGCCCCTCCCGTACGACTCCCGAACGACCCCCGTACAGCCCCTGTACGACCCCGTCACGACCCTGAAGGAGACCCGATGACCACCGCTGACGCGCCCTGGGACGCCGGCTTCGAGGAGCTGCTGTCCTCGGTGCTGCCGCGCCGGGACCGGACCGGGCCGCTCACCGCGGACCTGGACCTGAAGAAGGCCGGCCTGGACTCGATGGCCACCATCGAGCTGCTCGTCCGCCTGGAGGCCGCCTACCGCGTGGAGTTCCCCGAGGACGCCCTCACGGCCGCGACCTTCGCCACCCCGGCGGCGCTCTGGACGGTCCTGTCCGCCCAGCGCGCCACCGCCCACGCCTGACCCGCCCCGTACATCCCGCTTACCGGAGGACCACCATGAGCCACCTCTTCATCGGACTCGGCATCACCGTCGTCGCCTGCCTGATCATGAAGTTCGGCGGTGACGCGCTGAAGAAGCGCCGCCGCTGAACGGCCCGTACACCGAAGGAGCCCCCGGCCGGGAAGGCCGGGGGCTCCTTTCGTACGAGCGGCGTCAGCGGGCGGCCAGGCGCTCCAGGTCCTCCACGACGCGGGCCGGGCTCGGCATCGCGGCCATGTCCGCGCGCAGCCCGGCCGCGCCCTGCGCGTACCGCGGGTCCGCCAGGACGTCCCGGAGCGCCTCGCGCACCCGCGCCGGGTCGTTCTGCGGCGCGGCCTCCGGGAGGGCGCGCGCGGCGCCGGCCTTCTCCAGGTGCTCGGCGGAGGCGAACTGGTCGACCAGTTGCGGCAGCACCACCTGCGGCAGGCCGAACGCGCAGGCCGTCATCGTCGTGTTGGCGCCGCCGTGGTGCACGACGGCGTCGCAGTCGCGCAGGAAGAGGTTGAGGGGCACCGGCTCCACCACCCGCACGTTGCCGGGCACCTCGCCGAAGCCCGCGTGGAAGTCCGGGTCGGCGGTGACCACCGCCTCCACGTCCGCCAGTCCGTCGAAGGCCGCGATGATCGAGCGGAACAGGCCGGTCCCGTTGAGGACCAGCGTCTGGCGGCCGAGGCACACCGCCACCCGGCGCACCCCCTCGGCCGGGGGTGTGCGCAGCCACTCCGGCGCGGTGCCGGCGCCGTTGAACGGCACGTAGCCGATGGGCGCGCCCGGCGCCGCGCTCGGGTGGCGCAGCGCGGGCGGGCACGGGTCGAGCAGCAGGTCGGGGTCGGGCAGCCCGGCCAGGCCGAGCCGGGTGGCGGCGCCGTGCAGGAAGTTGCGGGCCGAGGCCCGGGACGGGCCGCTGAGCGGGTCGACGCCCCAGCGGTGCTGGACGCAGGGGACGCCGAGGGCGCCGGCGACGAGCTGGCCGGCCAGTTCCATCTGCTCGGAGACGATCAGGTCGGGCCGCCACCCGCGGGCGAACTCCAGGTAGGCGCTCAGCAGGTAGCGGGCGTGCGTCTCCCACAGCTTCGTGGCGCCCGCCATCTTCTCCGGCGGGGTCGGCCCCATCAGTTCCAGCGGGCGCTTGCCGGGCGGCAGATGGCGCAGCAGGACGTCCAGGCCGTGGAACCGGTCGCCGATGTCCACGGCGGAGATCCCGGCGGCCCGGGCCGCGTCGGTGACGTCAGGCTGCGCCGCGACCGTCACCTCGTGTCCCGCGCCCTGGAGCGCCCAGGCCAGCGGAACCATCGGGGTGAAGTGGGTGGGGAAGGGGGTGCTCAGCATCAGTACGCGCATGGTCGTCTTCCTGGGAGGGGTGGTCGGGTACGGCGGGATCGGTCCCGGGGCCGGGGGCGGTGTGCGGGGCCGCCGCGGGCGCGGCGTCATGGACGTTGACGTCCTTCATCAGCAGGGCCGTCAGCAGCGCCACCAGCAGCAGCGCCGACGAGGTCAGCAGGACGGCCCCGGTGGCGTCCGCGAAGGCGTCGGTGACGATGCGGCGCGGGGCCGGGTCCAGCCCGGCGAGCCGGGCCGCGGCGGCGTCCGGGTCGCCGACCCCCGCGTCCCCGGCCACCGCGGCGAACCGCGTGCTGAGCACGACACCGAGCACCGTGCCGCCGATGGTGGAGCCGAGCATCGTGGCGAACCGGGACGTGGTGGTGACCACGCCCAACTGGTCCGCGGGCGCGGCCGACTGGGTCATGAACAGGGCGATCTGCGTCACGCCGCCCAGCCCGACGCCGAGCAGCAGGAGCAGCGCGTCGAGCTGCCAGACGGGCGCGTCGGCCGCGGTGAGGCCCAGCAGCGCGGTGGCGGTGGCGGCGGTGGCCGTGGTGGTGACCAGGACGGCCTTGCACCGGCCGGTACGGTTGATCACCTTCCCCCAGCCCGCGAAGACCAGCACCACGCCGAGCGCGAGCGGGAGCAGGTGCAGACCGACCGCGTCGAGGTCCACGCCCCGCACGATGTTCAGGTGGTTGACGAGGAACACCGGCAGCGACAGCAGCGCGAAGCCGCCGGTGAACTGGAGGATGGCGGCGGGCCGGAAGACCCGGTCCTTGAAGAGG
The DNA here is from genome assembly GCF_044327805.1 of Streptomyces sp. NPDC018019. Classification (NCBI taxonomy): domain Bacteria; kingdom Bacillati; phylum Actinomycetota; class Actinomycetes; order Kitasatosporales; family Streptomycetaceae; genus Streptomyces; species Streptomyces sp. NPDC018019. The sequence continues at coordinate 15,755 of NZ_JBIRGD010000027.1, forward strand.
GCGAGCGGCATCAGCGGGTCCGCGGCCTTCAGCTGGCGCGCCACGAAGCCCCCGGCCATCAGCGCGGTGCCGTAGAAGTACGGCAGCACCGGACCGGAGAGGGAGCGCTGCTCGCCGAACGCCTTGACGCCCAGCAGCAGCGCGCAGGCGGCGCCCGCGATCAGCACCGAACCGAGCACGTCGACCCGCTGCCGGGTGCCCCTGACCGGCAGCCGCAGCGCCCAGCCGATGCCGGCGAGCGCCAGGCCCGCCAGCGGCACGTTGAGCCAGAAGATGCCGCGCCAGGACAGTTCCTGGCTGATCGGGCCGCCGATCATCGGGCCCGCGACGAGACCGGCCGCGATCAGCGCGCCGCCCGTGTTCGAGCGCCCGGCGCGGGACGTGGGCGGGTAGAGCGTCGCGATGACGATCAGCGTCATGCTCATCAGCCCGCCACCGCCGAGGCCCTGCACCGCACGGAAGACGATCAGCTGGGTGAGGCTGCCGGCCACCGCGCACAGGCCGGACCCGGCGAGGAAGGTGGCGAGTGCGGCGAGGTAGATGCGCCGCGGCCCGAAGCTGTCGCTGAGCCGGCCGTACAGCGGCTGGGCCGCCGTGGCGGCGAGCAGGTACGCGGTGATCAGCCAGGGGAACCGCTCGATGCCGTGCGCCGGGTCGAGGTCCCGCACGATCGGCAGCACCGCCGAGGAGATGATCGAGCCGTCCAGCAGGGCCAGGCCCATGGTCCCCATCGCGCACACGATGAAGACCAGCACCTGGATGTCGGTCATGCCGTACGGGTTGGGCTTCTTCTCTTTGGCGGGAGTGGCGGCCTTCCCGGGCGTCTCCGTAGTCGTCGCGCTCATCGCGCCACCGCCTGACGGGCCGTCAGCTCTTCCAGTACGGCCACCGTCTCGGCGGCCGACGGCATGGCGGCGACCTCCGCGCGCAGCCGTCCGGCGGCGGTCCGGTACGCGGGACCGGTGAGCAGGCCGGCGAGCGCGCCGGCCAGCCGTCCGTCGCTGTTCTGCGCCTCGGCGGAGTCCAGGGTGATCCCGGCGCCCGCGGCGGCGACCCGGTCGCCCGCCACGAACGCGTCCCCGAGCTGGGGGAGCACCAGCTGCGGTACGCCGAGCGCGGCGGCCGCCAGCGTGGAGCCCGCCCCGCCGTGGTGCACCACCAGGTCGGCGCCAGGGAAGAGCAGCCCCGGCGCCGTGCGGGAGGTGTACGTCATGCCCGCGGGCAGCGGGCCGACTGCGGCCCGGTGTTCCGGAGCCGCGGAGACGGCCGCCTCCACCGCACCGGCCGCGGCCAGCGCGTCCACGACGCGGCGCAGCAGCGGCGCGCCGCCGAGGTCGAGGGTGTGCCCGCCGAGGGCCACCGCGACCCGGCGCCCCGGCGGCGTGGTGTACGTCCACGGGGTGCCGCCGCCGGTGTGCGGCTCGGGCCGTACCGGCCGGGCGGGCGGCGCCTCGGTGCTCGCCAGCGCGGGCGGCGCCGGGTCGAGGACCAGGTCGGGGACGGGCACGGCGGCGAGACCGAGCCGTTCGCAGAGCGGGCCGAGCCACATCCGGGTCTGGCCGAGCATGAACGTACTCGTCGGGTTGACGCCCCAGCGGTGCCAGACGCTCGGGACGCCCAGCACCTTGCCGATGACCGCGCCCGTGTAGTCCATGTGGTCGGACAGCACCAGGTCGGCACGCCACTCGCGGGCGAGTTCCAGGTAGTCGGGCAGGAAGTACGGCGCGTGGTTGCGCCACATCTGGGCCGCGCCGTCGATCTGCCGGGCGGGCGGCCGGCCGGTCGCCTCGATGGGCCGCAGTCCCGCGGGCAGGCCGCCCCGGCGCAGGTCGAGGGCGTGGAACGGGTCGCCGAAGGGGACGGTGTCGAACCCGGCCGCCGCGGCGGGCCCGGTGACGTCCGGCTGCCCGGTGACGAGCACGTCGTGCCCGGCGGCGGCGAGTTCCCGCAACAGGGGCAGCAGGGGCAGGAAGTGGGTCTCGGCGGGGCTGCTGACGGTCAGTACGCGCATCGGAGGGTCTCCAGGTCTCGGACGACGGCGGCGGGGCTCGGCATGGCGGCCATGGACGCGGCCAGCTCGCGCGCGCCTTCGGCGAAGCGCTCCTCGGCGAGCAGGGTGCGGACCGCCTCGGTGATCGACTCCGGGGCGTTCTGTTCGTCGGCGGTGGCCAGGGTCAGCCCGGCACCGGCGGCGGCGAGCAGCTCGCCGCCCTGGAACTGGTCCACCAGCTGCGGCATGATCAGCTGCGGCACCCCCGCCCCGGCCACCGTGAGCAGGGTGTTGGCGCCGCCGTGGGAGACCACCGCGTCACAGGTGTGCAGGAAGCCGCTGAGCGGTGTCGGCGGTACGACCGTCACGTTGGCGGGCAGGGTGCCCAGGCCGCCGAGGAACTCCTCCTGCACCGTCATGACGGCTTCGGTCTCCGGCAGGGCGCCGAACGCCTCGATGATGCCCCGGAACATCGGCAGCCCGCCGAGCGCGATGGTCTGGCGGCCCATCGAGACGCAGACCCGGGGCCGCCCGCCCCGCTCGCGCAGCCAGGCGGGCACCGGACCGGTGCCGTTGAACGGGACGTGCCGGACCGGGGTGCCGGCCGGTGCGCCCGGCACCAGCAGTTCGGGCGGCGCCGGGTCGAGCAGCACGTCCGGCACGGGCAGGCCGCCCTCGATGCCGAGCCGTTCGGCGGCGCCGCGCAGCAGGTCCTCCGCGGTCGAGCGCATCAGGTGGCTCATCGGGTCCACGCCCCAGCGGTGCGAGACGACCGGGATCTTCAGGGCCCCGCCGACCAGGCACGCGGCCCAGTCGAAGATCTCCGACACCACGAGGTCGGGCCGGAACCGCCGGGCCACCTCCAGGTAGCGCGGCGCCAGGTAGCGGGAGTGCAGCACCCACACCCGCGAGCCGATCAGCGTCATCTCGGGCGTGAGCGGGCCGACCACCTCGATGGGCCGCTTGCCGGGCGGCAGCGGCGGGGTCAGCAGGTCCTTGCCGAAGAACTGCCGGCCCACCGTGACGGTGTTCAGGCCCGCCGAACGGGCCGTCGGCACGATGTCGGGCTGGCCGGCGACCAGCACCTCGTGCCCGGCGCCGCGCAGCGCCCAGGCGAGCGGCACCATGCAGGTGAAGTGGGTGGATTCGGGACTGCTCAGGATCAGTACGCGCATCGGGTGTCCTCGGACGGGATGGATACGGTCGAAAGCGGGGCGCCGGCGGCGGGCGCGGTACGGGCGGCACGCGAGCCGTCCGCGCCGTACGCGGCCGGGCCCCGGCGGACGGCTTCGGCGTAGGCGGTCACGACCCGTTCGGCGGTCGCGGCGGGCAGCCGGTCGGTGCGTACGGACGCGGTGACCGCGAAGCCGTCCGGCACCGGGCGCACGTCCAGCTCCAGTTCGGTGAACATCGACGGGCTGCCGATCCGCGACACCGCGCTGGAGCAGCCCGGCAGGTCGAGCCGGGGGTCGGGGTCGTCCTGCATGAGGAAGCTGGGCATCGGGCGCAGCGCCTCGCCGCCGCCGGTCAGCACCAGGGTGCGGGCCAGGGTGGCGCCGCCGGTCTCCTGCGCGGCGAGCGCGTCGTCCACGTTCGCCACCGCCTGCGCCAGCAGGCCGCCGTCCGGCGCCGCGTCCTGGTGCGGCGGCCAGAAGCGCAGGTACAGCAGGTCGACGCGGCAGCTGACCGCGGTGGCCAGCACACCGCTGCCCCGGCGGGCCACCGGCACCTTGACCGCGATGTCCGCCTGGCCGCTCAGCTCGCGCAGGACGAGCCCGAACAGCGCGGCGAGCACCGCGAACCGGGTGGTGCCGAGCGCCCGCGCCCGCTCGTCCCAGGGGGCGATGCCGGCGGCGGACACCACGGCCGAACGGGAGTGCCCCGGCCCGGCGTTGTGGTCGGTGTCGGTGCGGCCGGGCAGCTCCAGGGCCTCCTGGAGCTCCAGGTGCTCCTCCCAGTAGGTGTGCTGGGCCGCCAGGTCCACCCGGGCGAGCACCCGCCGGTGGTCGGCGGCCACGTCCGCGAGGGTGGCGGCAGGGGCCGGGAACCGGGGCACACGGCCCGCCAGGCGTGCGGCGTAGGCGAGGCCGAGGTCGGCGGCGAGCACCGTCTCGGACGCGCCGTCGAAGGCCACGTGATGGACGACCAGGCCGAACAGGGTGCGTCCAGTGGTGGTGTCGCGCACGGCGGCGCACCGCCACACCCGCCCGTCGCGCACCGCCAGCGGCCGGAGCGCGGCCGTCAGCCAGGCGGTGACGGCGGCCGGCCCGTCCGGTGCGTCGGGCAGCCGGATCAGCTCCGCCGCTCCCGGGTCGTCCGGCACCACGGCGTACCCGGTCTCGTTGTCCCGGATCAAGTACCGGGCGTGCAGCGCCTGGTGGCGCCGGTGCACGTCGCCGACGGCCCGTTCCAGTACGTCGAGGTCGAGCGCGCCCTCGATCCACCAGGTCACCCGGCAGAGGCCGCCCAGGCCCTCCGTGTCGTGGGCGCCCGCGAAGAGGAACCCGGCCTGTTCGGGTGGCAGCAGGACCTCGCCGGGGCGGAGGCCCGGCACCGGTCCGGTGCCGGCCGCGGCGTCGGGCGCGGTGGCGTCCAGCCAGGCCGCGAGCCCGCGCACGGTCGGCGTGCGGAAGATCTGCGAGGGCTGGACGGCGGCGCCCAGCGCGGAGTCGAGGTGCTGGCACAGCCGCGCCGCGTCCAGCGAGCTGCCGCCCAGTTCAAAGAAGGACGCGTCGGCCGTGACGGGGCAGCCGTCCAGGACGGCGCGGAACGCGGCGGCGACCACGGCCGCGGTGCCGTCGAAGGTCTCGGCGGGCCGTTCGGGGCGCTCCTGCTCCGGGCGGACGCGGTCGCCCAGCGCCGCCCGGTCGATCTTGCCGTTGGCCAGCTGCGGGAAGCGGTCGAGGAGCTGGACGCGGCGCGGCACCAGGTACTCCGGCAGCCGTTCCGCCAGGCGGGTGCGGAGCGCGTCGGGGCCGGGCCCCGCCGTACCGCCGCGCGTGTAGAACAGCGCCAGGCCGTGGTACGCGCCGTCGGGCCGCGGTACCGGCAGCACCGCCGCGCCGGTGACCCCGGCGACCCGCTCGGCCGCCCGCTCCACCTCCGCGGGCTCGATCCGGTGCCCGCGCACCTTGATCTGCCGGTCGGCCCGCCCGGCGTAGTGGTGGACACCCTCGGCGGTCCGGTGCCCCAGGTCGCCGGTGCGGTACAGACGCCGCCGTACGCCGTCCACCTCGGCCGTCACGAACGCGGCATCCGTCAGGTCCGGGCGGCCCAGGTAGCCGCGCGCCAGCCCCGGCCCGCCCAGGCACAGTTCGCCGGTCTCGCCCGGGGCGCACACCCGCGTACCGTCCAGGACCAGCACGTCGGTGTGCGGCAGCGCCGTGCCCAGCGGGACGCCCGCCGGGTCGTCGCAGTCCTCCGGCCGTACCGCGTGCGCGGTGACCAGCGCGCCGCACTCGACCGGCCCGTACACGTTGATCAGCTCGGTGCCGGGGTGTGCGTCGAGGAAGGCCCGGACCCGCGCGGGCGCGGCCCGCTCACCGCCGATGGCCACCCACGCCATCCCGGCGAAGGCCGTCACATCGGTGGTGACCAGCATGTTGAACAACTGGGTCGTCAGGAAGGCCGCGTTGACGCCCGCCTCGGCGATCAGCGCGCGCAGTGTGCGCGGCAGCAGCACCTGCTCGTCGAGCAGCACCGTCGTCCCGCCGGTCAGCAGCACGCTCCAGCAGTCCAGCGTGAAGCCGTCCCAGGTCGGGGGAGCGGTCTGCGGCATGACCGTGCCGGGGCCGAACCGGGCGAAGGTGTCGGTGTCGAAGAGCCGCACCGCGTTCTCGTGGGCGGCGACCACGCCCTTGGGCGTACCGGTGGAGCCCGAGGTGAAGAAGACCGAGCAGGCGTCGGCACCGGTCACCTCGACCGGCTCCGGGCGCAGCCCGCGCGCGGCGGTCACGGCCAGGTCCTCGGCGGGCGGCGCCCAGACGGGCACCGGCCAGGCGCCGTCGGCGGTGGTCACCAGCAGCCGCGCGTCCAGCAGGGCGAGGTGCCCGGCGATGCGGTCGGCGGGCCACCGCGGGTCCAGGTACGAGTACGCGGCACCGCACTTGAAGAGCGCCAGCAGCACCGCGATCAGGGGCGTCCCGCGCTCCATGAGCACCGGCACCAGGTCGCCGCGGCGCACCCCGCGCGCCTGGAGCAGTGCCGCGTACCCGTCGGAGGCCGCGTCCAGCTCGCGGTAGCCGACCCGGACATCGCCGTGGACCAGGGCGGTCGCGCCGGGGAATCGGCGGGCCGCGTCCTGGAAGAGGCCGTGCATGGTGGTGCCCCGCACGAACGGCGCGGTGTCCGGGGCGGGTTCGAGGAGTACGGTCATCTGCTCGCCTTCTCCGGTGTGGAAACGTCCGTGTGACCGGCCCGTACGCAGTCCTCCAGGAAGCCCACGAGCCGGTCGGGGGCGGGCATCCGGTCGATCTCGTCGCGCAGCGCCGCGGCCCGCTCCCGGTAGGAGGGCCGGGCCAGCAGGCCGTGTACGGCGGTGCCGACCGCGTCCCCGGTGGCACCGGCGGGCAGCGCGTCGCCCGCGCCGGACGCGCGCACCAGATGGGCCCAGTGCTCCTGGAAGGCGTTGCGGGGGAGGAGCAGCTGCGGCAGACCGCGGGTGACGGCGATCAGGCCGCTGCCGACGCCGCCGTGGTGCACCAGCGCGTCGCAGTGCGCGAGCAGCACGTCCAGCGGGAACGACGCCACCAGCCGCACACCGTCCGGCAGCGGGCCGGTGGTCCGGGCCTGCTCGGCGGTGACCGCGAGGACCACCTCGGCGCCCTGCTCGCGCAGCGCGCCGACCACCTGGTCGCGCACCTCGTCCAGTGCCGACGTGGTAACACCTCCGGTGACGCAGACCAGCGGACGGCCGCCGGGGCGCGGCGCGCGCAGCCAGGACGGCACTTCGGCGGGGCCCGCGAACGGCACGTACCGCATGTCGGCCCGGCGCACCCCGTGCGGCGGGCGCAGGCCCGGCGGGCACGGGTCGATCCACACCGAGGGGCCCACCAGTGGCTCGACGCCGAACCGCTCGAAGAGCCGGGCGTAGGACGGGCGCAGCTCCGCCGCCCGCTCGCAGTGCACGCCCAGCGACACGCCCCAGGTGTGCCCCACCGCCGGCACCTTGAGGACCGCGGCGGCCACCGGACCGGCGGCGGCAGCGGTGTCGTGCACCACGATGTCCGGGCGCCAGAACCGGGCGAAGGCCACCAGGTCGTCGGTGAGGGTGTCGGCGACCGCGATCATCTTCTCGGTCAGCGCCTCGGCCAGGTCCGCGTCGAGCGCCGTCGCCGAGGCACCGGAATCCTGCAACCGGCCCGGCCCCAGAGCGAGTTGCCGTCGGGCGGCAGCGCCCGCCGCCGCCTCGTCGCCGACCGGTACGGCCACCAGTCCGGCCCGGGTGACCGGCGCCACGCACTGGGGCCGCACCGCCACCCGTACGTCGTGCCCCGCGAGCCGGCAGGCCCAGGCGAGCGGGACGATCCAGGGGACATGGGCCGGGCCGTGACCCACGAACAACACGCGCATGCAGTAGCCTCACTCTTCCGCGTACGGCCAGTGGCAGGGAAAGCAGGGACACAGTGCGGCCGGCCGCTCGAATGCGGCTCGCGTGCGCCAGGAACGCGAAAGTGCCCGCGGGGGGGAGGCCCCCCACGGGCACCGGTGTGTGACGCGGACTCAGGCGCGGCGGCCGCCCCTGCGGTAGGCGAACGCGGCGAACGCCGCGAGCAGCGCCGTCCACAGCGCGAGCACGCCCAGGCCGATGGCGCTCGGCGCGGTGTGGTCGGCCGCGTGCCACGACAGTTCGGCGTAGCGGTAGACCGGCGTCTCCTGCGAGATCGGCTGCAGCCACTCCGGCAGGCTCTCGGTCGGCATCATCAGCCCGCCGAGCAGCGTCAGCGACAGGTAGCAGACGGTGCCGGCGATCTGCGCGAGCTGGGCCTTGAAGAGGTAGCCGATGCCGATGCCGAGCATGGCCAGCGGCGCGATGCCGACCCACAGCAGCAGGAAGATCTCCAGCCAGGTGCCCAGCGGCAGGTCGATGCCCCGGTAGAACCGGCCGATCAGACCGATGACCACGATCGGCAGGATGCCCAGGCAGGTGGCGACCGCGCCGCGCGCGACCACGACCTGGACGGGCGAGAGCGGGGTGAGCCGCAGCTGGCGCAGCCAGCCCAGCGCCCGGTCCTCGGCGATGCCGGTGCCGTTGGTGATGACCACGCCCAGCGCGCCGAACGCCGCGGCCCCCACCATCGCCCGCACCAGCGACTCCTGGTCCGGGCCGCCGCCCGCTAGGGTGACGTAGAGGCCGACCGGCATGATCAGGCTCATCATCAGGTAGCCGCCGTTGCGGACCAGCCGCAGGATTTCGAGGCGGATGTAACCGAGCATCAGTGGGTCCGTCCTTCCGGCGCGGGCTCGTGGCGCGACCGGTGGGTCAGCGCGATGAAGGCTTCCTCCAGGCCGACGCCGGAGACCTCCAGGTCGGTGAAGGCGTCGGCGCGCGACAGCGCGTGCACGGTCGCGTCCGAGTCGCTGCTGCGCAGGTGGACCCGGCCGCCGTGGAACTCCACGGAGCCGACGCCCGGCAGCAGCGCGAAGTCGTCGCGCCGGCCGCCGCGCGGCACGAAGCTGACCGTACGGCCCTCGATCATGGACTTGATCTGCCCCGGGGTGCCGTCGGCCACCACCTGCCCGGCCGCGATCACCACGACCCGGTCCGCGCTGTCGTCGGCCTCCTCCAGGTAGTGGGTGGAGAACAGCACGGTGTTGCCGCGCTCGGCGTACCGCCGCATCGCCGCCCACAGCTCCCGCCGCGACTCCACGTCCAGGGCGGCGGTCGGCTCGTCCAGCACCACCAGGTCCGGGTCGCCGGCCAGCGCCAGCGCGAACCGCACCCGCTGCGCCTGGCCGCCGGAGAGCCGGTCCACCTTACGATCGGCGATCTTGGTGAGTTCGGCCAGTTCCAGGATCTCCGCCAGCGGCAGCGGATCGCGGTAGGTCTGCCGTACGAAGGAGACCAGCTCGCGCACCGACACCCGGGGGATCATCTTCCCCTCCTGGAGCATGGCGCCCAGGTGGCCCGCCCGCATGGCCAGTTCCGGCTTCTTGCCGAAGACCTCGATGGTGCCCTGCTCCGGCGGGAAGAGCCCGAGCAGCATGTTGATCGTCGTGGACTTGCCCGCGCCGTTGGGGCCGAGGAGGGCGACCGTCTCCCCACGGCGGATCGTCAGGTCGATGCCGTCGACGGCACGGACGTTCCCGTACTCCTTGACGACGCCCTTGAAGACGACCGCCGGCGGGCCGTGGTGTTCTGCCATGGGGGATGGCACCTGTTCCCTTTCCTGGGTGAGTGGAGACATGTCAGATCAGCCCTTCCAAGGTGCGGACCAGTTCGGCGGGGCCCGGCAGGCCCGCGATCTCCGCGCGGACCTGCCGCGCGGCCGTGCGGAAGCGCTCCTCGGCGACGAGGCCCGCGAGGGCTTCGCGTACGAGGCGGGGGTCGTGCTGCGCGTCCTCGGTGGCCAGCGCGGCGCCCGCGCCGGACTCCGCCACCAGCCGCCCGGTGGTCTGGAGGAACGGCTTGTCGCCGGGCAGCACGAGCTGCGGCACGCCGGAGGCGAACGAGGTCATGCTCGTCCCGCTGCCGCCGTGGTGCACGGCGACGGTGGTGTGCCGCATGACCGGCCCGATCGGGAAGCGGTCGACGACCTGGACCGAGGACGGGATGCCGGCCAGCGCCGGGTGGTACTGCGCGTCGATCGGGAAGAGCACGTCCAGGCCCTGCTCGGTGCAGGCGTCCAGTACGTGCCGGAAGCCCAGCGGCAGTCGACCGGTCTCGGCGAGCACCCGGCCGTGCCACATGCCCAGGCACAGCAGCACCCGTGGGCGCGCGGGCCGCCGGACCGCCCAGTCGGGCAGCTCCGCGGTACCGCAGTACGGCACGTACCGCGTCAGCAGACCGGGGGTGTTGTCACCGCCGGGCAGCAGCGAGGCGGGGCTCGGGTCCACGAGCAGCGCCGGGTCGGGGAAGCCGGCGGCGCCGTACGAGACGCACAGCCCGTGCAGCTGCTCCTTGGCGCGGCGCAGCAGCGGGCTGGTGAAGTCGTCCGGGCCCCAGCGGTGCACCACACCGGGCACGCCGAGGGCACTGGCCACGACCAGGCCGCCGAACTCCACCGGATCGGTGACCACCAGGTCCGGCTCCCAGTCCCGGCCGAGCCGGACGAAGTCGCCGAGGTAGCCGCCGAGCCGGGTGCGCCAGCGCTCGCCGACCGCGTCCCACTCGCCGTCCGCGCGGCGGTCCATCGCCGCCCGGTCCGGCATCCGGACCGCGCCCGGCCGGGTCAGCCGCTGCCGGATCGTGTCACCGGCGCCGACCAGCCGGGTGTCCAGGCCCGCGGCCGAGGCGAACCGCACCAGTTCGGCGTCGCCGGCCACCAGGACCTGGTGCCCGGCCGCGCGCAGCGCCCAGGTCAGCGGCACCATCGGCACGATGTGGCTGGGCACCAGGGCCGTCAGCAGGACGCGCATGTCTCCTCCTGGGCCGCCGCGGCGGCGACGAGTCGTTCGAGATCGGTGACCAGCTGTTCCACGGGCGGGCAGGCGAGGATCTCGCGCCGCACCGCCGCCGCCCGGCGCCGGAAGGACGGGTCGGTCAGCAGCGTGCCGAGCGCCTCGGCGACGGTCTCGCCGGTGGCCAGGTAGCTCGGCAGGCTGAGCGCGGAGCCGACCTCGGCACAGCGCTCGGCCGAGTGCGGCTGGTCGTCGTACATCGGCGTGACGAGCATCGGGGTGCCGCTGCGCAGGCCCTCGCGGATGCTGCTGTGGCCGCCGTGGGTGACGAACACGTCGGCGGCCTCCAGGAGCACGTCCTGCGGCACCCACTCGGTGACCAGCCGCACATGCTCGGGGACCGGCCCGAACGGCTCCGGGTCGCGGCCCACGCCGATCGAGACGACGGCGGTGCAGTCGGTGGCGGACAGCCCCTCGATCACGGCGTGCAGGAGGTCGTCGGAGCGCCACGGCATCGACGGCGCCATGGTGCCGATCGACGCGTACACCAGCGGTCTGTCCTCGGGCAGGTCCGCCAGCCAGGGCAGGGTCCGGTCGTCGCTGCGGTACGGGGTGGTCTGGCGGTAGTGGCGCAGTGTGCGCGGCGCCAGGCCGTCGCCGGTGCAGCGCGGCGGGAGCCAGCTGACCAGCAGGTGCTTGTAGGCGGTGTGGTCGTCCGGGTCGGCGGGCAGGCCGAGTTCGGCGCGCAGCGCGTTGAGCCGCCCGTGCACCACGGCGGGCGGCAGCAGGTGGGTGGAGCCGCCGGCCACCGCGACGTGCGGGATGCCGAGGGCCTCGGCGGCCAGGTAGCCGCCCATCTCCTCGCCCTCGCGCACGATCAGGTCCGGTTTCCAGTGTGCGGCGACGTCCAGGATGTCGCGGGCGGCCAGCAGTGCGGGCGGGCCGAGCACACAGTCGACCAGCCCGTCCTCGTACGCCTCCTGGTCGCCTTGGAACAGCGGCAGCGCGATCGCCTCGACGCAGAACGGGTCGGTCGACCAGTCGCACCCGGCCGGGAAGAACTCCAGACCGTACTGCGCGCACTCCTCGCGCATGGACGCGTCGTCGGCGACGGCGACGGTGTGCCCGGCCCGGACGGCGGCCTGGGCCAGGGGGATCAGCAGACGCAGATGCGACTTGCCCGCATGGGCGGTGAACAGGATGCGCACGACGGGTCTCCGGAAGGGGTGGGGGCGGCGAGCTGCCGCCCGTTCGGCCGGATCCGAGCGTGACGGCCGCTGCTTGAGCCGCCCTTGAGCCGCCCTGGGGCCCGCGCCCCGGACGCGCGGCGCCGGGTCCCTGCGTCGGCTCCCCTGCCGTATTCGAGTGCGCTTCGAGAGCCGGCCGGGACGGTGGGCCCATGCCGTACGCCCGAACAACCGCTGAGACCGACGAGTAGGGGAGCACCTGGATGCGTTGGGACGAGATCTATGTCGCCGGCCTGGGCACATGGCTGCCCGATCCGGTACCGGTGCGCGAGGCCGTCGAGGCGGGTGAGTGCGGGCAGGAGTGGATCGACGCCTTCGGCTATGAATCCGTCCGCATCGCCCGCGAAGGCCCGGGGGAGCCGTGGACGGCACCGCCGGACATGGCGGTCGCCGCGGCCCGCCGCGCACACGAGCGCTCCGGCCTGGACCGGTCCGCCTACTCCCTGCTGCTGCACGGCAGTACGTGGTTCCAGGGCCTGGACATCTGGCCGGCCGCCTCGTACATCGCGGGACGCACCGTCGGCAGGGCGGTGCCCGCGCTCGACGTGCAGCAGCGCTGCAACATCGGCGTCAGCGCCCTGGACCTGGCCGCCGCCCACCTCAAGGCCGGCTACGGCACGGGCAGCGCCGTCATGGTCACCACCGCCGACCGCTTCGGCGGGCCCGGCGCCGACCGCTGGCGGCTGCGGCACGGCAACGCGTACGCCGACGGCGGCACCGCCACCGTCCTCTCGGCGCGGGGCGGCTTCGCCCGCCTGCTGGCCACCGCCACCGCCGCCGACAACGGCCTGGAGTCGATGGCCCGCGGCGACGAGCCGTTCGCCCCGGTGTCCCGGGCCGCCGAGCGTCAGATCGACCTGACCGCCCGCGGCGACGCCGAGAAGGCCAGGACCGACGAGACGCTCACCAACATCCGCTTCGGCAAGGTGATGAACGAGGCCAAACAGGCCGTGCTCGACGACGCGGACCTGACGATCGACGACATTGCGTACGTCGTCATCCCCGCCACCGGCCGGATCGACGGCCCCTTCCAGATCCACCACCTGCTCGGCGTCGACGAGTCGGAGACCACCTGGGACTTCGCCCGCCGCAGCGGCCACGTCGGCGCCGGCGACTGGGCGGCCGGACTGGAGCACCTGCTGCTCACCGGCGCCCTGTCGCCCGGCGACCGGGTGCTGCTCTACGGCGGCGGCGCGGGCTACACGATCACCGCCGCCGTCCTGGAGATCACCCGGATACCCGCCTGGGCCGCCGGACCCGCCGCGGCCTGAACCCCGTCCACCGCAAGGAGTTGGCACAGTCCATGGAGATCGTCGGCAGGGGGTTCCTGGCCGGGCACCTGGCGGGCATCGGCGCGGAGCACCCCGATGTGGTGGCGCTGGCCGCCGGTGTGTCGGCCGCCGGAGACATCCCGCCCGAGCAGTACACCCGGGAGTCCGTGCGGCTCTACGAGGTGCTCCGGTACTGCGAGAAGCACGGCAAGCGCCTGGTGTTCTTCTCGACGGCGTCGGCCGGCATGTACTCGGTGCCGGGCGCCGCACCGGGCCGCGAGGACGGCCCGGTCTACCCGGCCACCCCGTACGGGCGGCACAAGCTCGCCCTGGAGGCGGTGGTCAAGTCCTCCGACGTGGAGTACCTGATCCTGCGCCTCTCGCACGTCGTGGGCCGCCGCCAGCCCGCCCACCAGCTGCTGCCCGCACTGGTGCGCCAGCTCGTCGCGGGCCGGCTGCGGGTCTACCGGGGCGCGCAGCGCGACCTGATCGACGTCGAGGACGTCGTCAAGATCGTGCACACGCTGCTCGTCGACGGCCGCACCCGCGACGTCGTCAACGTCGCCTCCGGACACGCCCCGCGCATCGAGGACATCGTCGCCCACATGGAGAGCCTGCTCGGCACCGGCGCCGAGAAGACGTACGTGGCGGCCTCCGGCGCCCAGCCCGTCTCCATCGACAAGCTCTGCCGGCTCGTACCGACCGTGTACGGGCTCGGCTTCGGCCCGGACTACCACCGCCGCGTCCTCGACAAGTACGTACCCGCCTACGCGGACGGGGCCGGGGAGCCGGCCCCGTCCCGCTGAAGCGTCCCGCCCCTTCGGAACCACCCAACGAAAGGCACAGCCATGACCGAGACCACCCCGGCCCCGGGCCACGCGCCCGTCGTCGCCGTCGCGCACTTCGTCCTCAAGGACAAGCACAAGGACAAGGGCGCCGAGTTCGAGAAGGCGTACGCCAAGTACAAGAAGACCGTCGCCGCCAAGGACGGCCTGCTGCGCACCGCCCTGCTGCGCGGCATCGGCGCGCCCGACACCTACGCCATCCTGACCTGGTGGCGGGACGCGGAAGCGCACCGCACCGTGGTCGGCGACTGGCAGTTCTTCACCGCGGTCAGCAGCCGCTTCGTCTACCTGGCCGCGATCACCAGCGTGCACGGCGAGGTGCTGGCCGGGCGGACCGCGGCGGACGGCCTCGGCACCGCCGCCGCGCCGGGGGAGGAGGCGGCGGTCGCGCTGACCGCCTTCACCCTGCGCGACGGCGCCGACCGGCAGGCGTTCGAAGCGTCCTTCCTGGGCCACCTCGCCTTCGTGAAGGGCCACGACGGCTTCCTGTCCCACCAGCTGGTGCACTCCGACCGGGAGGCCGGCGCGTACGTCAACATCGGCTGGTGGAGCGGGGCCGCGGCGTACCGGCCGGTGCTGAACAGCCCGGAGATGGCGGCCGACGCGCAGGCGATGGCGGCCCACGCCGAGGTGCGCGGCGGCCTGTTCACCGTGCTGGTCGACTCCGCCCGCGCGGAGGCCGTCGCGGTCTGAGCGCACACGAAGGGCGGGCCGGGTCGCAACGACCCGGCCCGCCCTTTCGTGCGTCCGCGCTCAGCCGGTGAACAGGTGCTCGGCCACCCGCACCGACGGGTTGCCGAACGCGACGGTCCGCAGGATCTTCCGGTACACCGGCGTGTGCCGGACCACGGCGGCCAGCCGCGGCCGTACCCGGTTCACCAGCCCGCCGGACGCCAGCATGGCCTTGCTCTGCATCTCCTGGAGGCGCATCACCGCGGCGATGTCCGGGGCCCGCCGCTCCTCGAAGCGGCTCAGGAACGCCGCGTCCGCCCGGTCCGCGGCGACCGCCTCGACCAGCAGCGGGTGCAGGACGACCGCGTCCTGCACGGCGAGGTTGATGCCCTGCGCGCCGATCGGGCTGTGGGTGTGTGCGGCGTCGCCCATCAGCACCAGGCCGTCGGCCGCCCAGCGCTCGGCGCGCCCGGAGAAGACGTCCAGCAGGGTCAGGTCGCGCAGCGAGGTGATCTGCTCGTCGATCAGACCGGCGTACTCCGGTACGGCGTGCGCCAGTTGCTCCTTGACGTGGTCCAGCCCGTGCCGCACGACGTCCCGGTAGCCCTGGTGCGGCAGCGTCCAGCCGATCTGCACCCGGTCCGGCCACGATCCGTACACCAGCACCGGGCTGCTGTCCCGGCCCCGCAGCACCCGCACGTCGCGCGACGGCGGCGCCCCGCCGTCCGCCGGCCGCCGCAGCTTGAACCACAGCACGTCCTGGTCGAACGCCTCGGTGCGGCCGGCCCCGATGCCCGCCAGCCGGCGGACCTTGGAGAACCGGCCGTCGGCGCCCACCACGATCCGCGCCGTCACGGCCGGGCCGCCGGCCGTGACGCCGGTGACCCGCCCGTCGCCGTCGCGCAGCAGCCCGTCCACCCGGTGGCCCTCGGCGTACCGGAAGCCGGGGAACGCGGCGCAGTGCGCGAGCAGTTCCGCCAGCAGATGGGACTGCGGCAGGGACAGCAGGTGGTCGTACGGCGCCGGCAGCGTCCGGTAGTCGACGTCCAGCAGCACCCGGTCGCGCTCCAGCAGCCGGAACCGGGAGTGCTCGTGGCAGCCCCGCGCGCGGGCCCCGGCCAGCACACCGAGCCGGTCGAGGACCGCCAGCGCGCCCGGCTGCAGGATCTCGCCGCGGAACTCCCGGTCCCGGGACCGGGTCTTCTCCACGACGGTCACCCGCAGACCGGACCTGAGCAGCAGCAGGGCCAGCGTCAGACCGCCGGGGCCGGCGCCGACGACGCACACGTCGGTGCGCTCCGGCGCCGGTGCCATCGCCGGCGGAGCGGCCGTACGCCGCTCCGTCCCGGCCGCCGCCCCGGGGGCCGCCGCCGTACCGTCCTCCGCCCCCGTCATCGGGTCCCGGCCAGGGCCAGCGCGGCCCGCACACCGGCCTCGGCCAGCTCGCGCACCTCGGCGTGGCGGTCCGTGGCCACCGCGAGCACGTCCGCGGTGACCCGCACTCCGCCCGGCTCCTCGGCCAGCCGCCAGCGGCGCCGGTACAGCCGGGCGGGCTCCGGCGGGGTGAGGGGCTTCTGCACGACGGTGCGTCCCTCGTGCGCGATCTGGACGGCCGGGACGCCGTCCACGGTGCCGAACCAGGCGCTGCCCGCGTCCGCGCGCGGCGGCAGCGCGTCGAGCAGCCGCTCGTACGCGGCGGAAGCCGGGCCGGGGACCAGCACGCTGCCCTCGGCCCGTACGACGTCGTCCGTGAGCGCCGCGGGGCGCTCGGTCTGCGCCTTGAGGGTGCTCATCTGGCGCGCGCCGTGCCGGTCCAGCTCGTCGGCGGTCTCGGCCGGGTCGGCGTCCGTGGCGAACCAGTGCCCGGACACCACCCGGCAGCCGCCGTCCGGCCGGGGCAGGAAGTCCCAGGTGCCGCCGAGCCGCCGGATCGGCCCCACCGACCCCTGCTGTTCGAACTCCATGCGCAGCGCCTGCGGGTCGAGGGTGCGGCGCGACGTCCAGACGCGCAGCCCGCCCTCGGGGCCCGGCCGTACGGCCCAGAACTTCACCTCGTCGTGCGGGCCCTGCCGGGACAGCACCTCGGTGTGGGCGATCCAGGGATAGAGCACCGGCCAGCCGCCGACGTCGGTCAGCGCCTGGTAGACGGCCGCGGCCGGGGCGTCGATGGCGACCTCGGCGCGGGTGCGGTGCAGAAGGGAAGTGCTCACAGCGGTACCTCTCAGGTGGTGGCGGTACGGGCGGGCGGCCGGGCCCGGAGCATCCGGCTCAGGGTCAGGGCGGGATCGCGGACCACGACGGGGCCCAGTGCCTCGTCGATGCGGCGCAGCAGGTCCGGGCCGAGTACGGCGTCGGCCGCCGCGAGGTTGCGGGCGATCTGGCCGGGCGCCGAGGCGCCGATCACGGCGGCGGTGACCGAACTGCCCCGGAGCACCCAGGCGAGGGCGAGCTGGGCCGGCGTCAGCCCGGCCTCGCCGGCCAGCGCCGCCACCCGGGCGACCGCGGCCAGCACGTCGTCCTCCAGGAACCGCCACCGCCCGATCGACACGTCCCCGCCCCGGGCGGCGACCGCCCGCGACCCGGCGGGCGGCTGCTGCCCCGGACGGTACTTCCCGGTCAGCACGCCGCCCGCCAGCGGGGACCAGACCAGCTGGCCGATGCCCAGCGCGGCGCAGGCCGGGGCCACCTCGGCCTCGATGACCCGCCACAGCATCGAGTACTGCGGCTGGTTGGCCACCAGCGGCACACCCAGCTCGCGGGCGAGCGCGGCGGCCCGTCCGATCTCGTCGGCGGCCCACTCCGAGACGCCGACGTAACGGACCTTCCCCGCCGCGACCGCGTCCGCGAACGCCCGCATGGTCTCCTCCAGCGGGGTGCCGTCGTCGTACAGGTGGGCCTGGTACAGGTCGATGTGCCCGGTGCCGAGCCGCCGCAGCGACCGGTCCAGGCTGTCGGCGATCCGGGCGGGCGACAGCGCGCCCGGCCCGCCCCCGCCGCCCCGGCCCACCTTGGTGCAGACCACGACGGAGTCGCGGTCCACCCCGGCCAGGGCACGGCCGAGCAGTTCCTCGGCCCGGCCGTCCGCGTAGACGTCGGCGGTGTCGAACGTGGTGATGCCCGCGTCGAGGGCGGCCCGTACACAGGCGATGGCGGTCCGGTCGTCGAGCTGGTTGCCCGCGGTCAGCGAGTTCCCGAAGGCGATCCGGCTCACCACCGGCCCGTTCGTGCCGAGACGGCGGTACTCCATGGTGAAAGTCCTCCTCGTGTCGCGCCGGCCGGCCGGTCAGGCGCCGGCCGTGGCGAGCGGGGCGCCCTCGCCCGCGACGTGGGTGGCGGGCACGGCCCGCACCTCGGCCAGGGCCGTGACGGCCGCGTACTCCGGCAGGGCGTGCGCCGCGTCCCGGTCGGCGGCGGTGCGCCAGCGGGTGGCGGCGGTGTAGCCGCCGGGCCGGGCGAACAGCGACTTGGCGAGGTCGGTGTGGACGAAGCCCTCCGCGGCGGCGGCAGCCTCGGCGTACGCGCGGTACGCGGCCTCGAACGCGCCGGTGTCGCCGGTGACCGTGAAGTACTCGACGAGCAGCGCGTCGCCGGGCCGGGCCGCGGCGCCGACCTGGCGCAGCAGGCCCGCCGACGGGTCGGCGTCCACGTCGACGATCCGGTGGAACTCGGCCGCGTGCTCCTTGAACACCGGGTGCGCGAGCACGTCCTGGAAGGCGTCGCCCGATGTCCAGCGGCCGAGGTTGACGTAGACCTCGGGCCGGTCCGCCGCGCGGACCGCCTGGTGGGCGACGAACCCCGGCCGGGCGCGCATCCACGCCACGTGGGACAGGAAGCGGCGCTCGAACTCGGCGGCCTCCGCCGGGTCCTTGAGGGTGAAGGTGTTGACGACGGTGAAGGTCATGGTTCCTCTTTCGTTGCGGAGAAGGCGATGGGGCCGGCGGGTCAGGCGGGTTGACGCTCCGTCAGTCGCGCGGCGAGCAGGCGGCGCTGGATCTTCCCGTTGCCGGAGCGCGGGATGCTGCCGACGGTGATCGCGTCCCGTACGTGCTGGTAGTACGGGAGCGCGTCGTTGGCCGCGGCCACCACGGCCGCCAGCGCCGCCGCGCCGTCCGCCTCCTCGGTGAGCACCACCAGCGCGCCCGCCACCGCGCCGTGCGCGGCGTCCGGCACCTCGACCACGACGGCGTCCGCGACCAGCGGGTGGCGCCGCAGCACGCGTTCCACGTCGGAGGGCGCGACCAGGAAGTTGTCGCATTTGAAGACGTCCTTGAGACGGTCGACCAGGAAGAGCCGGCCGTCCTCGGCGATCCGCCCGACGTCCCCGGTGCTCAGCCAGCCGTCCGGCTCCAGCCCGGTACCGTCCGGGCCGCCCGCGTACCCGCGCATCACCTGCGGGCCGCGCAGCTGCACCTCGCCGACGCCCCCGGCGGGCAGCACCGCCCGCGTGTCGATGTCCACGACGCGGCACTCGGTCGCGGCGACCGGCCGGCCCACCGAGCCCGGCACCGGGTCGGCGGGATCGTCGCTGTGGGTCAGCGGCGAGGTCTCCGCCAGGCCGTAGCCCTGGAAGACGGGCACGCCCAGGCGCCGCGACAGCGTGCGGGCGGCCTCCGCCGGGAGGCCGGAACCGCCCGAGGCGACGTGCCGCAGCGCGGGCGCCGGGGTGCTCTCCAGATCCGGGTGGCCCGCCAGCCGGGACAGCCGCACCGGCAGGCTGTAGAGGATGGTGGCGCCCTCCCGGGCCGCGGTGGTGAGCGCGGTGTACGGGTCCGGCGCCGCGCACAGCACCTGGACGGCGCCCGCGGCGACCGCCGAGTTCAGGTGCATCGGGTGGTAGGTGGGCAGGTGGTTGAGGGCGACCGAGCCGCCGTCGAGCAGATGGGCGCGGGCCACCTGCACGGCGTTGACGGTGACGTTGCGGTGGGTCAGCCGGACCGCCTTCGGGCGGCCGGTGGTACCGCTGGTGAACTGGAGCACGGCGGTGTCCTCCGGCCCGGTGCCCGGGTCGGGCACGGGCCCGTCGGCGCCGTACCCGCTCAGCCGGTCCCCGGCCCCGTACACCACCACCTCGCGCAGCGCGGGCAGCCGGTCGCGCACCCGCGCCAGCCGCTCGCCCAGCGCCGCGTCGGCGAACAGCACCCGCGCCCCGCCGAGCGTCAGCACGTGGAGCAGGTCCTCCTCGCGCAGCAGCGGGTTGACCACGGCGGCGGTCAGCCCGGCCCGCGCCGCCGCGTAGTACGCCACGGCGAAGTCGGGGTGCAGCACCGACGCGACCGCGATCACGTCACCGGGCTCCGCCCGCTCCCGCAGGGCGGCGGCGGTGGCGGTCACCCGGGCGTCGAACGTGGCGTAGTCCAGCTCCAGCCCGCCGGCGGCCACGGCCCGGCGCTCCGGGTGGGCGGCCGCCGCCCGGGACAGCAACTGGTCGAACCGGCGCGGCACTTCGGGCAGCGCGCCCGGGTGCTCAGCCACGGCGGGCCTCCGCGTACTGCCGGGCCAGTTCCAGGGTGCGCGTGCTGTTGGTGCTCAGCGCCCGGTGCACGTACTCCCGCGCGTCCGCGACGGTCTTTCCCGGACCGAGCACCTTCTCGACCGCGGACGGCTTGAGGGTGACGGTGTGCCGCGAGGTGACGGCCACGCCGTCCCCGGCCGGCTCGATGGTCCAGCGGCCGGTGTGCGCGGTCATCAGGGCCGGGACGGTGGTCTGCTTGTAGACGATGCGGTCCTGGCCGAACACCACCCGCACGGACTCGGTGGTGTGCACCGAGCCGTCCGCCGCGCTGGTGTCCATGGCCATCACCTGCACTCCCGGCTCGTCCTCGGTGAGGTCCAGCCGGGCCACGTGCGGCAGCCGCTCGGGCCACAGGTCGGCCCGGTTGAGGAAGTCGAAGACCACGGCGCCGTCGGCCGCCATGTGCACCGTGTCGTCGAAGCTGAAGACCAGCTCCGCCAGGTCCCCGGCGGCCTCCGCGAGCTCCTTGATGTTCGCCAGCTCGGCGGCGCTGTTGCGGTCCACCGCCGCGGTGATCCACTCCACGCCCGCCGGGTCGTCGCCGACCGCGTCGAAGTCGTGGTGCAGTTCCAGCAGCGAGGTGCGGTCGTCGACCGGGGTGACGACCCAGGCGCCGCCCATGGCGGCCACCGGCGGCTGCGAGACCTCCTGGCGGAAGTCGACGCGCAGCGCCGCCTCGTCCAGGACGCGGCGCGAGGTCCAGTTCTTGACCTCGCCGTTGGCGGTGGCCCAGATGCGGATGCGCTCGGTGGCGCCGTCCCGCTCCAGGTGCTCGACGTGCACGTTGGGCGTGAAGTACTGCGGCCAGGCGGTGACGTCGGCGACGATCCCGTAGACGGTCTCGGCGGGCGCGTCGACGGTGACGGTGTGCAGGGTGCGGTGGGTGCCGGTCACGGAGACGGAGTTGGGCACGGTGGGTCCTTCGGTACGAAGTGCGGGAGCAGGGGTGTCGAGGGGGCGCGGGGCCGCGCGGCGGGTCAGAAGTTGCCCAGGCCGCCGCAGACGTTGAGCGCCTGCGCGGTGATGGAGGCGGCGGTGTCGGTGGCCAGGTAGCCGACCAGGCCGGCCACCTCCTCCGGCGTGGAGTAGCGGCCCAGCGGGATCTTCGCCTGGAACTTGGCCAGCACGGCCTCCTCGGACGTGCCGTACGCCGCCGCGTACCCCTCGCGGACCCGCTGGGCCATCGGCGTCTCGACGTACCCCGGGCAGACCGCGTTGACGGTGATGCCGGTCGGCGCCAGCTCGTTGCCCAGCGCCTTCGTGAAGCCCACGACGCCGTGCTTGGACGCCGAGTACGGGGCGCCGAGGACGACGCCCTGCTTGCCCGCGGTGGAGGCGATGTTGATGACCCGGCCCCAGCCGCGCTCGCGCATCCCGCCCTCGTTCAGCACCTCGCGGGTCAGCAGGAAGACGCTGGTCAGATTGGTGGCGATCACGTCGTGCCACAGCTCGTCGGGCACGTCGGCGGTGACGCCGCCGCCACTGCGGCCCGCGTTGTTCACCAGCACGTCGATCCGCCCGTACGCCGCGACCGCGGCCGCCACCAGCTCCTTGACGGACTCCGGGCTGCGCACGTCGGCCGTGCCGCCGCGCACCTCCAGGCCCTCCTCGCGCAGTTGCCTGACGGTGAGGTCCACCGACTCGGCGCTGCGCGCGCAGACGAACACCGCCAGCCCGGCCGCGGCCAGGGTCCGCGCCGCGGCCAGCCCGATACCGCTGGTCCCGCCGGTGATCAGCGCGACCCGGCGCTGACCGCCGTCCTCGCGCGCCGCGCCGTTCCCGGTCCGCTCGACGTCCGTGGTTTCTGCCATGACAACTCTCCTCATTAGGGCCGCCGGTCCGTACGGAGCGCAGGGACCGGCACGTATGCGCCCCAACGTGCCGAGCCGCACTAGAACCGGTATCGAGCACCGGTGGACGCCCGCGCCCGGCTCCGGTTCGAGGCGCCCACCACCGCGCTTCGAGCCGGCCCGGGCACCGTGGCGGAGCAGCACGAACCACAGGAGAGGACCCGCCCCATGACCGTCACCGCGCCGACGTGGACCACCGCGCCCGCCGAGCTGTACCAGGAGATCCAGCAGTTCTACGCGCAGCAGATGCACCTGCTCGACGACGGGCGGGTGGCGGAGTGGGCGGAAACCTTCACGCCCGACGGCGTGTTCGCCGCGAACGCCCAGCCCGCCCCGGCCGTCGGCCGCGCGGCCATCACCGAGGCCGCGGCGAAGGCCACCGAGGCGTACCGGGCCGCCGGTGTGCAGCGCCGCCACTGGCTGGGCATGGTCGCCGTGACCGGCGGCACCGGGGACACCGTCACGGCCCGCTGCTACGCCCTGGTGATCGAGACCCCGCGCGGCGGCCGTCCCGAGATCAAGGCCAGCACCCTCTGCGAGGACGAGCTCGTCCGGGCCGGCAGCACCTGGCAGGTCCGGGACCGCCGCATCACCCGGGACGATCTGATCTGATCCCGCCGGCCCTCAAGGGCCGCGAAAACCAGTGCCCGCACGCTTTCCCCCGGCGTGCGGGCACTTCCTTTTTCTGTTCCCGTGCGGTTCCGGTGCGCTGCGCCATCGGCGAATTGCCACCGCCAAACGATTCTTCTGAATTTCGTACGTGAGTACATTCATGTGTTATATGCACGTGCCCCGCGGGGCCATTCCGCCCCCGCTATGCTCACTGCCGCGCAGCGAGTTGTGACGGCTGCGGCACGCCGCTGATGGCTGTCGCGATGCCGCCGCCGCACGAGGCACGGGCGTCCTGGGACCCGGCTCCGCGCACGGAATGCCGCAGTTTGTGTTCCCGCTGCTTTTTCGCCCACTCGTGAACACCGTGTATCCGCCCTTGTCCCTTCCATGAATGCTTTTGAGGACGCCGATGGTTCGTGCTGATTCGCCACCCGGGAAGCCGGGGGCGGCCGCCACCGCGCCGTGGCTGCTGCCGCCCGTGCTTCTGGCCATATGTACGGCCCTGGCCGCGGCGCTGCTGCCGTCGGCCGCTCGTGCCCACGCCGCCTGGACCGGCGTCCTCGCGACCGCGGCCGTGGCCGTGGTGGCCGCGGAGGCGGCCCGCCGGGGACGTACGATCGACCGGCTGCGCAGGCAGTCCGCCGAGCGGGAGACCTTCCTGCAGCGGCAGCTGGCCGAGCAGGAGACCGAGACGGAACGGCTGGCCCGGGAGACCCTGCCCGCGGCCCTGGCCCGGCTCGAACAGGGCACCTCGGTGGAGGACGTCCTGCGCGGCACCGCACAGGTCTCCGGGGTGAGCCCCCGGTTCGAGGCCGCACACCACGCGGTGCTGCGCTCCGTCCTTGAGGCGGTCGACGCCGAGGAGGACCTGCGCGACGCCGCCCGGCGGGCCTTCGTCAACATCGCCCGGCGCGTCCAGGCCATCGTGCACCAACAGGCCCTGGAGCTGCGCGAGATGGAGGACCGGCACGGGCAGGACCCGCAGGTCTTCGGCGACCTGCTGCACCTCGACCACCGGACCGCGCTGATCGGCCGCCTGGCGGACAGCATCGCCGTACTCGGCGGCGCCCGGCCGGGACGTCAGTGGCGCAACGACATCCCGCTGTTCAACGTGTTGCGCGGGGCCATGTCCCGGATCACCGACTACCGGCGCGTCGACCTGCACTCGGTGGCCGACGTCGGCATCCTCGGCCGCGCCGCCGAGCCGCTGATCCACGCGGTGGCCGAGCTGCTGGACAACGCCACGCGCTACTCGCCGCCGGAGACCCGGGTCCACCTGACCGCGAGCGAGGTCCAGTCCGGGGTGGCCGTCGAGATCGAGGACGCCGGGCTCGGCCTGACCGACGAGGCCCGGATCCGCGCCGAGCGGGCCCTGGCCCAGCACGCCACCAGCGGACTGGACCTCGACGACATCGGCGAGACACCGCGCCTGGGCCTCGCGGTGGTCGGCCGGCTGTCCCACAGCAACCACTTCACCGTGTCGCTGCGGGTGTCCGCGTACGGGGGCGTGCGCGTCGTCCTGGTCGTCCCCCCCGAACTGATCACCGTCACCCCGGCGCCCGGCGGAGCCATCGCCAAGGCGGCCGTCCTGCCGCCGCCCCGCGACCCCACCGGCCGGAGCTACCGTTCCGTGCCGGCTGCCCGGGAGCCGGCGCCCACCGTCGCCTCGCGCACCGCCAACGGGCTTCCGCAGCGCAGGCGGCGCACCACCCCCGTCTTCCGGCCCGCGGGACCGCCGCAGGCGGCCTCCGCCGCCCGGACTCCGGCCCCGGCGGCGGACGACGGGCCCCCGCAGGCCGGGCTGTGGATGTCCGCCTTCCTCGACGGTGTCTCCGGGCCCCCGGCCGAGTCCCCGGGCCCGGACTCCCGCGGTCCGGGCGACGCGGAGCCCGAGCAGTGACCGAGCCGGCAGATAAGGATGAGTGAGCAAGTGGCGACAAAGCAGCGGCTCAACATGGACTGGATGCTGGAGGAGCTGGCGTCCAGCGTGCCGCAGACCCGCAACATCGTGGTGCTGTCCTCGGACGGCTTGTGCATGGCGCAGTGCGGTGCGGACAACGACACCGCCGACCGCCTGGCCGCCGCCTGTGCCGGGCTGCAGAGCCTGTCGGCGGCCATCGCCGGGGAGTTCCCGCGCGGCGACGGCCGGATGAAACTCGTCGTCGTCGAGGTCGACGGCGGCTTCTTCTACCTGATGGCGGCCGGCGCCGGGGCGTATCTGGCGGTGCTGGCCGACGAGGACGTGGACGCCGGCCTCATGGGGCAGCGGATGCGGGACCTGGTCGCCCGGATCGGCCAGCACCTGTCCAGTCCGCCACGGGCCGACCGGCAGGTCCCATGAGTGATCCGGGGAAGAAGGAGCAGCGGTCCTGGGACGAGGGCGGTCCCGAGCGGCTCTACGTCATCACGCCCGGCCGCAAGGAGTCCGAACGGCAGGCTCCGCTGGACGTCGTCACACTGATCGTCAGCCGCGGCGAGGCCGGTCCGGGGATGCAGCCCGAACTCGCCGCCATCGTCCGGATATGCGGCTACCCGCTGTCCGTCGCCGAGATCTCGGCCTACCTCCACCTGCCGGTCAGCGCGGTCACCGTACTGCTCACGGACCTCTTGGCGAGCGGCCATGTCGAAGCCCGGGCGTCGGTGCCGGCCAAGTCGCTGCCCGATGTCGAACTCTTGGAGGCGGTGATGCATGGACTACAGAATCTCTGAACCCGTCGTCGGCCCCCGGTGCGAGGACACCCTGCCGGCCTCGATCACCACCGCGGTGAAGGTGGTGATCGTCGGCGGCTTCGGGGTCGGCAAGACCACCCTGGTCGGCTCGGTCAGCGAGATCAGACCGCTGACCACGGAGGAGATCATGACCCAGGCCGGGGCCGGCGTGGACGACCTCGCCGGGGTCGAGCGCAAGAACGAGACCACCGTGGCGATGGACTTCGGCCGGATCACCCTCAGCGACGAACTGGTCCTGTACGTCTTCGGCACCCCGGGCCAGCAGCGCTTCTGGTTCCTGTGGAACGGGCTCTTCGAAGGCGCGCTGGGCGCGGTGGTCCTGATCGACACCCGGCGGCTGGAGGACAGCTTCGACGTGATGGGCCGCCTGGAGGAACGCGGCGTGCCCTTCATCGTCGCCGTCAACGCCTTCCCGGACGCCCCCGCGTATCCGGTGTCCGAGCTCCGGGAGGCCCTGGACATCCCCGACGCGGTGCCGGTGATCGACTGCGACGCCCGCGAGCGCGTCTCCAGCCGCGACGGCCTGCTGGTCCTCATGCGCTACCTGCACACCCTCACCACCACGACTCCGGAGCCACGGTGACCTTCCCCTCTCCCGAACAGCCCGGCACCAGGTGGGCGGCCACCCCGCCCCCGGAGTGCCCGGCACACGCCCGGTTCGGCGCCACGGACGGACTGGCGCGGCTCTTCGGCCGCGAGGCGGCCGAGGACCCCATGGGCCTGTACGAGCGCCTGCGGGCCCGGCACGGGGCCGTCGCGCCCGTCCTGCTCGACGGCGACCTCCCGGCCTGGCTCGTCCTCGGTTACCGAGAGATCCTGGAGGTCGCCGGCACGCCCGCCCGGTTCAGCCGCGACTCGCGCATCTGGCGCTGGTTCCGGGAAGGGCGGGTCCCGCCCGACTCGCCGCTGCTCCCGATGATCGCGTGGCAGCCGGTCTGCCTGTTCCTGGACGGCGCGGAGCGCAACCGGCTGCGCCTGGCGGTCACCGACAGCCTGGACCGTTTCAACCGCCGCGGGATCCGGCGGCACATCACCCGCTTCACGCACGAGCTGATCGACGGCTTCGCCGAGCGCGGGGAGGCGGACCTGGTCGAGGAGTTCTGCGAACACCTGCCCATGCTCGTCCTGACGCAGCTGCTGGGCATGCCCGACGAGTACGGGCCCCAGCTGGTCAAGGCCAGCAGGGACATGGTGGCGGGCACCGAGACCTCGGTGGCCAGCAACGCGTTCATCGTGGAAACCCTCACGGAGCTGGTGCGGCGCAAGCAGGCGTCCCGCGGCCAGGACATCGCGTCCTGGCTGATCGACCACCACTCCCGGCTGACCGACGAGGAGGTGTGGAACCATCTGCGGGTCATCCTCATCGCGGCGAACGAGACCACGGTCAACCTCCTCAAGGCCACGCTGCGCATGGTGCTGACCGATCCCCGGTGCCACGCCTCGCTGGCCGGCGGGCAGATGACCCTGCCCGACGTGGTGGAGCAGGTGCTGTGGAGCGAACCGCCCCTCATGACCATCCCCGGCCGCTGGGCCGCGGTGGACACGGAGGTCGGCGGCCAGAAGATCGAGGCGGGGGACATGCTGCTGCTCGGCCTGGCCGCCGGGAACCACGACCCGTCCGTCCGGCCGGACCCCTCGGTCCCGATGCACGGGAACCGCTCGCACCTCGCCTTCAGCAGCGGCCCCCAGGAGTGCCCCGGCCAGAACATCGGCCGCGCCATCGCCGACACCGGCATCGACACGCTGCTGGCCAGGCTGCCCGACGTACAGCTGAGCATCCCCGAGGAGGACCTGCGCTGGAAGGCGGGCTGGATGACACGCCATCTGACCAGCCTCCCGGTGAAGTTCACCGCCACCCGGCCCCTGTGCTCCGCCCCGTCCGGCGGCCCGGCCTTCGCCGTCCCGGCGATCGAGCCCCCTCCGGGGAACGGTGCCGGGGGCGGCTCGCTGCCCCCGGCCGTGCCCCCGGCCCCGTCCCCGCCGGCTGTTCCGGCCCCCTCGGTGCCCGCCCCCAGGGGGCGTACGTCCTGGTGGGCCGCGGTGAAAGCATGGCTGCGCGGCTGATGCCGGACCGGGCGGCGGCACCCCGCTACCGCGTCCCGGTGGCCCGGAGCACGGCCGGGCCACCGGGGGCGAGTTCCTCGACCGCCCTCGTGACGCGGTCGAGCGCCTCGTCCATGACCGCCCGCGAAGTGGCGTAGCTGATGCGGATGTTGCCCTCGGCGGCCGGGCCGAACCACTCCGCCGTGCCGGGCACCACCGCCACCCGGGCCTTGTCCAGGAGGAACGCGCCCATCGCCCGGCTGCTCAGCCCGGTGGCGGACACGTCGGGGAACAGGACGTACGTTCCGTCCGGGCGGCCGCAGGAGAAGCCCGGTATCGCGTTCAGCCGCTCCACGCAGTGGTCCCGCAGGCCCTGTAGGTGCTCCAGGAAGGCGTTCCGCCAGGGCCAGCCGAGGCGCAGCGCGGCCAGGGCGCCGGCCTGGGCGAACGGGGACATGCTGTACGTGGCGCCGAGACGCTGGAAGGCGAGCCGCAGGGCGTCCGCCTCCCGGGCGCTCGGGGCGATCACGAAGCCCATCCGCAGTCCCGGGAGCGCAAACGTCTTGGAAAGGCCGGTCACGGTGTAGACGCGCGGGCTGCGACCGGTGTCCAGGCTCGCCATGCTGACGTGCGTCCTCGGCGGGTACACGATCTCGCTCCAGACTTCGTCGGAAAGGACCGGGACGCGGTGCGCCGCCGCGGTCTCCGCCACCGCCCGGAGGGTCGCCCCGCCGAAGACCGTGCCCAGCGGGTTGTGCGGAGTGCACAGGCAGATCAGCGCGGTTCGCGGAGTGATCAAAGAGGCGAGCCGGTCCGGGTCCAGGTGCCCCGTCCTCTTGTCGACCGGGCAGTACACCCGCCGGGCCCCCACGGCGTCGACGGCCTGACCGAACAGCAGGTCGACCGGGTCCAGCACGATGCACTCGTCGCCCGCGCCGCACAGCAGGCGCACCACGCCCCAGAGCGCGGCTGCCGTGCCGGGCGCCGGCACCACGCGGTCGGGGTGGTTGCCGATCCCGTGCCGGGCCTCGGCCACGTCGGAGAAGGTCTCCCGGAGCACCTCGGAGCCCGTGGGCGACGCGTAGGGGAAGTAGCCGTCGGCGACCGCCGAGAGCACGGCGTCGGTGACCGCCCGGGGCCCGGGGAAGTCCGGCTCGGCCGCCGTCAGCGGGATGACGCCGGGCGGGAAGGCGCCCCAGCGCAGCGGGGACCGCTGCCGGAGCAGGTCCGGGCGGACCTGCGCGTCGTCGAACAGCCGCCGGAGCGTGTCGTGCTGTGGCATGGCGTTCACCTCCGCTGGTAACGGGCGGGCGGGTACCGGTCGTAGAGTTCCGAGGACCAGTACGCGGTCATACGGGGGCGGCCGTGCCGGATCCGCGCCGACGCGTAGGTGTGGATGCCGCGGCCGTCCGACAGCGGGCGCCGGGCCACGTGGTCCAGCAGCGCCCGGTAACCGCCGACGGGCAGGCCCGTGCGGGCCATGACCGAGCTGATGCGGTCCCGTACGGTGCGGTCGCTCTCCGGGTGCACCCACAGCGGGACGTACAGCGTGGCGGACACGGGTGTGGGCCCGCCCTCTGCCGTGAAGGTCAGGTTGCTGACGAGCGGTTGGGGCCGCACCCCGTCGGCGCTGCCGGTCAGCGCACGGCAGAAATCCCCCAGGAATCCGGTCTCGTGCTGGAGCGACAACGCCATCCGGGCGTCGAGTTCCGCCGGAGAAGTGTCGTAGTGGCGGAAGTAGACCTTTATGCGCGACCGGGGGCCGCCCGTCAGGTCGAGGCTGAAGTAGACGATCCGGTCGGTGTCGAATCCCCGGCGGGCGTATTCACCGACGGCTTTCCACGCGGCGCCGAATCCCAGGCGGTCCAGCGCCTCGCGTGTCCGCTCGGCGGCGGACATGCCCCGGCCGGCCCCCGGATTCAGATAGACCTTGAATTCGGGGCCGCCGGTGGGCGAGAAGACGACGGCGTGCATCATGGCGAAGCCGATCGGGTCCCGGTCCGGAAGGAACAGGTCCAGGATCTTCGCCAGGCGGTCGTCGACGGCGCCGAACTCCGTGATGAGGCCACGGGTGAGCGCGAGCGCGGATTCCTGTGCGGCCGACGTGCTGAGCCGGTCGGGAACGGCCTCCACCAGTACCCGTATCTGTGTGCACTCCTGCGAAAAGGCGGCGGAGAACTCGATCGGCGAACCGTCGGCGCACACGTCCGAGCGCCATTCAGGTTGCTTTCCTATGGGCCTCGTTCCCCACGGTGACAACATCCTGCGCAGTACCCTCGCCCCCTGTCCGGCATCCAGCCCCGCACTGCCGAGAAGGCGTGCGGCGGTGGAAATTCCGTATTCCATGAACGTCACGTCCGCGGAAACCCGTGGAACCGACTGCAGAGACGGCATGGAGTCCCCCTTCTTGTCACCGGGTCTCGCTGTACCGCGCGCTTGCTCCGTCGGCCGATCGGCCAGTACCAATAGGGCCAAAGACTCATGACCACCCGCCCGCCGGGGAGACGGCGGACCGATGAGTCGCTCCCGCATTCCGGTCCCTGCATTCGCCACGGACGGGCCGCCCGGATAGTGTCCTTATCCCTTCGAGGGCCGCGGCTGTTTCCCGGACCGGTTTACTTTCACAGTTAACGAAGCTTCCCCCGGCCGCCACCGGCGCACAAGGGGCCTGCGCGGCGTTCGCCGTACGGCAGCGTGCGCCTCCGTCTGACCGAAGTGCACGCCGGCGCACGCACCCGGCCCGCACCAGTGGTGAAGGCCCAGGTCCCCGGCCCCGGTCAGCCGTACATCGCCACGCGGTACAGAGCCGCGAGCGCGTCGTCGACGGGGTCCTCATCGCCGCGTTCGAGGAGATCCTCGCCGCCCACCTCGCCCAGATCGAGGCCACGGCCCGGCGGGCCGCATCGCGAGGGCCGCCTCCGCACGGGCCCGCGGCCCCGGGCGCGGAGCCCAGGACGCGCGGCCCGTGCCGGGGCAGCGGCCGGGTCAGGTTCCCGGCTTCTTGATCCAGCCCTTCTGCACCAGCACGTCGCAGGTCGCCTTCGGGTCCTTCTTGCCCTTGTACTGCCGCTTGACCTCCCGGAGGCAGTCGGCGTACGGGAACGGGGGGCCGCTCGGCTTCGCCTGCGGGCGGCTGGTGGCGGCGGCCTCGGTGGCCGCCCCGGTGAACAGCACACCGCTCAGCGCGACGGCCGCGGCCAGCGCGTAGCTCGTCTTTCGCACAGATCGTCCTCTCTCCTTGCGCCGGAGCCCAGCGCCCCGGGCGCGTACGAGCCTCCCCGCGGCCCGTTGGGGACCCGCGGCCGGACAAGGCTCGTCCACGCCCAACGAGTCGATCTGTCCCGGGAAACGCCGTTTCGCGGGTTCATCAGCCACCTGCCGCGTACGAATTCACGCGTACCGGTCGAGTCGGCGGCCCGCCGCGGCCGCCCGGCCGGCGGTCCGCCCCTGCCCTCGCGCCACCGGATCCGGCTCCGCCGGGCCCCCGCGGCGCGGTGGACGGCGATGGCGGCCGGCGCACCCGGGAGGAGTACGGCGAGCCCGGACGGCACCACCCGGCGCCCGGCAGCGAACGGTCATCAGCCCGCCGGGTTTTCGGGCCGGTACGGCAAACGGCTGCCGGGCCCCGGCCGGGGCCCGGCAGCCGTGCTGTCCTGCGGTCAGGCCGCCTTGGCGGGCACCGCCTCCAGGCATGCGTTGATGAACTCCAGCAGCAGCCGCGGCGTGGACGCCTCGGCGACCGTGTCGTCGGGCAGCTGGATGCCGTAATCGCGCTCGATCACGCCGGTCGTCTGGAGCACCGCCAGCGAGTCGTACCCCAGGTCGTCGAACGGCACGTCCAGGACGTCGCCGTCCAGGTCGACGCCCTCGTCGACACCGGCGCACTCGCGCAGCAGCGTGGTCAGTTCCTTCAGCGTCATGGTCGTCGCCTCTCTCGCATTTGTTCTCATGGTCGTGCTCACGGTCTCCTCCTCGCTCACCCGGCGGCATTCGAGGAGCGGTCTTCGGCGGTCACCACGGCCGCGGCGTTGAAGCCGCCGGTGCCGCGGGCCAGCACCAGCGCGGTGCGTACCGGGCCGCGCCGCGCCTCGGTCACCAGGTCCAGCCGGTCGCCCTCGACCGGCCGCCCGACGCCCACGGTCGGCGGCAGGACCTGGTCGCGCAGCGACAGGAGCGCCGCCGCCAGGTCGAGCGAGGCGCCGCCGGCCGACAGCCGTCCGGTCATGGTCTTGGGCGCGGTCACCGGCACCCCGCGCGGACCGAACAGCGCGGTCAGCGCGGCGGCCTCCTGCCGGTCCAGCTCGGGCACGCCCGACGCGTCCGCGAACACCACGTCCACGTCCGACGGCGCCATCCCGGCCTCGTCCAGCGCCAGTTGGGCGCAGCGGCGCAGCCCCGGCTCGCCGCCCCGGCCGGGCGCCGGATCGAAGGTCGCCGCGTACCCGGCCAGCTGCCCGTAGACCCGGGCCCCGCGCTCGCGGGCGGCCCCGGCGTCCTCCAGGACGAGGATCGCGCCGCCCTCGCCGGCGACGTACCCGGCGGCCCGGGTGTCGAACGGCAGGAACGCGCGGGCCGGGTCCTCGACGGTGCTCATCCGGCCGCCGGCCAGCTGCGCGGTCCAGCCCCACGGGCAGATCGCGCCGTCCACCCCGCCGGTGACGATCAGCCGGCTGCCCTTGCGCAGCTGGCGCCGGGCCTGCGCGACCGCGTCCAGGCCGCCCGCCTGCTCGGTCACCAGCACGCCGCTCGGCCCGCGCAGCTTGTGCCGGATGGAGATCTGGCCGGTGTTGACCGCGTAGAACCAGGCGTACGACTGGTACGCGCTGACGTGCTGCCCGCCCTTGGCGCACAGCGCCTGCAACTCCCGCTGCCCGAACTCGAAGCCGCCCGCGGACGCGGCGGTCACCACGCCGGCGGAGTACTCCGGCAGCTCCGCGGGGTCGGCGCCACTGTCCTCCAGGGCCTCCTTCGCCGCGGTCAGCGCGAGCCGGGTCATGTGGTCGGTCTGCGGCAGCAGCCGGCTCGGGATGTGCTCGGCCGCGTCGAAGCCCGGCACCTCCCCGGCCAGCCGCGCCGGGTAGCCGGTGGCGTCGAAGCGGGTGACCGGCCGGATGCCGCTCTCGCCCGCGAGCGTGGCCCGCCACCAGGCCTCGGCGCCCAGGCCGTTGGGCGCGGCCACGCCGATGCCGGTGAACACCGCCGGGCCCCGCCCGGCGTCCGGGCGCGCGTGCGCCGTGCGTTCGGCCAACTGGTTCGTCATACCGTCCTCCGCTCGGGCCCGGTGAGCACGATCGCGCTCTGGAAACCGCCGAATCCGCTGCCCACGCTCAGCACCGTGCCGATCTCCCGCTCGCGCGCCGTGACCGGGGTGTAGTCCAGGTCGCACTTGGGGTCCGGCTCGTGCAGGTTGGCGGTGGGCGGCACCACGCCGTGCTCGATGGCGAGCGCCGACGCGGCGATCTCCAGCGAGCCGATGGCGCCCAGCGAGTGCCCGATCATCGACTTGATCGAGGAGACCGGGGTCGCGTACGCGTGCTCGCCGAGGCTGCGCTTGAACGCCGCGGTCTCGTGCCGGTCGTTCTGCAGCGTGCCCGAGCCGTGTGCGTTGATGTAGTCGATGTCGGTCGCCGGCACCCGGGCCTCGGCCAGCGCCGCGGTGATCGCCTCCGCCATCTCCGCGCCGTCCGCCCGCAGCCCCGTCATGTTGTACGCGTTGCTGCGCGAGGCGAACCCCGCGATCTCCGCGTAGATGTGCGCCCCGCGGGCCAGCGCCCGGTCCCGGTCCTCCAGGACGAAGACGGCCGAACCCTCGCCGAGCACGAACCCGTTGCGGGTCCGGTCGAACGGCCGGGACGCCGTCGCCGGGTCGTCGTTGCGCGCCGAGGTCGCCTTGATCGCGTCGAAGCAGGCGACCGAGATCGGCGAGATCGGCGCCTCGGTGGCCCCGGTGATCATGATGTCGGCGCTGCCCTCGCGGATCAGCTCCACCGCGTGGCCCACCGAGTCCAGCCCGGAGGTGCAGCCGGTGGAGACCACCGCGGTGGGCCCCTGCGCACCGAACTCCCAGGCCACCTCGGCCGCGAAGGAGCTGGGCACGAAGTAGTCGTACAGGTGCGGAACCGCCCGCTCGTGGTCGACCAGCCACTGGGCGCCGTTGCCGCTGACCGCCGCGTACTCGGTGTCCAGGCCGGTCGTCGCGCCCACGGCGCTGCCGATGGCCACCCCCGTACGGAACGGGTCGGCCGCCTCCCACTCGATGCCGCTGTCGGCGACCGCCTCGCGCGCCGCCACCAGCGCGAACTGGGCGGCCCGGTCCAGCCGGCCGGCCTGCTCGGCGGTCAGCCCCTCGGCCACCGGGTCGAAGTCGGCCTCGGCCGCGATCCGGGAGCGGAACGCGGAGGCGTCGAAGAGCGAGATCGCCCGGGTGGCGGTGCGGCCCGCGGTCAGCAGGGACCAGTACGCCTTGGTGCCGACCCCGCCCGGCGCCACCACGCCGATCCCGGTCATCACTACGCGCCGGCTCATCCGTCCTCCTCGGTGCGACGGTCCTGGGGGCGTGCCCCGGGAGAATGCAGCATGGCTGCGTCACCTCTCTGCTCGGTCCGCTGGTGCGCTCAGCGTCGCCCGGCCCTCTTGACGCCCGCTCGACTCGGGTTGGACCGCCGCTCGCGCCTCGTCGGCGACCTTGCGCAGCAGCTCGGGCACGGTCCGCCCGCGGACGAAGTAGTGGCCGCCGGTCAGCCCTTCGAGCCGGAACCGGTCCTGCGCGTAGTCGGCCCACTCGGCCATCTCGGTCAGCGGCGCGATCGGGTCGTCCCGGCCGGCCAGCGCCAGCAGCGGGGTCCGTACGGCGGCGCGGGCGTTGACCCGGCACAGCGCCTCGCCGAGCCGCAGGTCGTCGCGGAGCGCCGGCATCACGTGCCGCTGCCACAGGGAGGCGTCCCGGCCGACCGCCTCGGGCGGCGCGGCCCCGTACCGCACCAGCACCTCCAGCAGCTCCCGGTCCGGCAGCCCGGCGGCCCGCAGCAGCGGGTTGCGCAGGTGCGGCGGCGGTACGGCGCCGATGACCACCCGCGCGGGCGGCGGCTGGCCCTCCTCCTCCAGCGTCCTGGTCAGGGCGTGCGCGACCAGGCCGCCGAGGCTGTGCCCGTACAGCAGGTACGGGCGCCCGCCGAGCAGCGGCGTGATCAACTCGCTTAGCTCGGCCATCAGTTCGGCGGGGTCGGTGATGCGGCGCTCCTTCGCCCGCGGGCCGCGGCCCGGCAGCAGCACCGGGACGACCTCGGCGGCGTCCCCGAGCACCCGCTGCCAGCGGGCGAAGGAGGAGACACCGGCGCCCGCGTGGTGGAAGCAGAACAGCCAGGGTGCGGCGGGGGAGTGGCCGCGGGGGCCGGCCGTCACGCGTCGATCAGGGCGACGGCCCGGGTCCAGCCCGCTCCCGCACCGGCGATCTTCACGGGGAAGCAGGCCACCCGGAACCCGTGCGCGGGCAGCGCGTCCAGCTGGGCCAGCCGCTCCACCTGGCAGTACTCCCGGCGCCGCCCCGCGAAGTGGGCGGGCCACAGCACCGAGCGGTCGCCGGTCTCCTGGAAGGACCGGATCATGTGCCCGAAGGGCGCGTCCAGGCTCCAGGCGTCCGTGCCGATGACCCGTACGCCCAGGTCGAGGAGGTAGTCGGTGGCGGGCCCGTCGAGGCCGGCGAAGTCGGTGAAGTAGCGCTGGGTGCCCGCGTGCCGGGCCGCGCCGGTGTGCAGCAGCACGATGTCCAGCGGCTGTACGTCGTAGCCGGTCGCGGCCAGCGCCTCGGCGACGCGGTCGGCGCCGATGACGCCGGTGCCCGCGTCGCGCACGTCGAGCACCACGGCGGGCCGCAGGAACCAGTCCAGCGGCATCTCGTCGATGTGCCGCGGCCTGCCGTAGGCGCCCTGGGAGCCGTAGTGCGAGGGCGCGTCCACGTGGGTGCCGGTGTGGCTGGTCAGGGTGAGCGTGTCCAGCGACAGCAGCTCGCCGCCGGGCAGGTCGGCCGGGTCGAAGTCCAGGCCGAAGTGTTCCTTCATCTCCGCCGCCATGTGCACGGCGCCCTCCGCGGGCGTCATGATCTCGTGGACGACCGGGTCCGGCTCCCAGCCGGACGCGTCCACGGGCGACGAGAGGTCGATGACTCGCAAGGTAACCCCCAGGTGTCGGTCGGCCGTCCCGGTCCGCGGGGGCGGCGGGACGTTGCCGGGCACTGTGCGGGGCCGGACTGGAGGGCCGATCGAGTCCCGCCCGCGCCGGAGCCCGCCCCTGTGGGAGGCCGGAGCCCATGTCCGAACCACGGCCGGGCGGCGGGCGCCGTGCCGGGGCTCGGAGACGGGCTCCAAGGGCGGGGTTCCGCGCGCGGGACGCGGCGGGGGTGTGGGGGTGTGGGGTGGGGCCGGTGTGCGGACCGGCCGTCAGGCGGCGAAGAGGTCCAGCGCCGACCGCCGCCCGTCCGCCGCGAAGTCCAGCGCCGGGTCGCCGGCGAGCACCGCGCGGTGCAGCTGCCGCAGCCGTACCGACGGGTCGAGGCCCAGCTCGTCGGCGAGCCCGCGGCGCAGGTTCTGGTAGACGTCCAGCGCCTGCCACTGCCGGCCGGACCGGTAGAGCGCCACCATGCACTGCGCGTGCAGGCCCTCGTGCAGCGGGTGACGGGCCGTCAGCGACGTCAGCTCCGCGAGCAGCTGCATGTGCCGCCCGAGCCGCAGATCGGCGTCGATCCGCTGCTCCAGCACCCCGAGCCGGCTCTCCTCCAGCCGCACCAGCTCGATCTCCAGCAGCGGGCCGAGCCGGACGTCGACCAGGGCGGGGCCGCGCCAGACGGCGAGCGCCTCGCGGTACAGCGCGGCGGCGCCCGCGTCGTCGCCGCGGTCGGCCGCGCTCCGGCCGCCGGCCACCAGCCGGTCGTACTCGTGCACGTCCACCGCGCCGGGCTGGACGTCCAGCAGGTACCCGCCGTGCCGGGTCGCCAGGACGTCCCGGGCGGTGTACGGACTGTCCGGGCCCAGCGCGGCGCCGATGAGCCGGCGCAGCTGGAGGATGTACGTCTGGAGCGTGGTGAGCGCGCTGCGCGGCATCCCGTCGCCCCAGATCTCCTCCATCAGTGTCGGTACGGGCATGACCTGGTTGGCGTTGACCGACAGCAGCGCCAGGATCTGCCGGGGCTTGCCGGCGCTCGGGACGATCGACGTGCCACCCGTCTCGGCCACCAGGGGGCCGAGCACCTTGATCTCCATGGGGGTTCCTCCGGTGTCGGTTCCGCCGGCCGCCCGATGGGTTCGGAGTCGGCGGGACCTCTTGTTGAACTCCTGCGAAGTCTTCAGTGCGCGGGCCGTCGCGAACAGTGCCGGGCTACCGAACCCGGCGTGTGCCTCTCCTGCGCCGGGTGTGAAAGTTTCATGTGCATCCCGTGATCACGGCACTGGGGGCGAAGCGGCCGGCACGGCAGAGTTCTCCAGGCCGGCCCGACCGGGAGTCGAGCGCCGGCTGTCACACCCCCCGATCACCGACCCAGGGATGACGATCATGCTGACGAACACCACGTACGCCGTTGCGGTCCAGGACGACCTGGTCATCGAGGAGTTCGGGCAGACCGGGCCGGGCCCCGCCGCCCGCCTGTGCCTCGCCTCGCACATCGCGCCGGCCGCGTCGCCGGCCGACGGGCCCGCCGGGTACGCCGCCTGATGGGCGCCCCCGCCACCGCTGCCCCGCTGCTGGGGTTCAAACCGCACCTGCGGGTCGAACAGGTGCCGGGCGAAGCGGTCTACCTCATCTCCGACCAGCGGGTGACCGCGCTGCACGGCGAGCAGATCGCCCGCCTCGCGCCCCTGCTCGACGGCACCCGGCCCCTCGACCGGATCGCCCGGGAGGCCGCGGGCGCCCTGCCCGACGGGCAGACCGCCCGCCTGATGTCCCGCCTGAGCGGCGCCGGACTGCTGTGCGGCCGCAGCCGCCCGGCCGTGACCGCGCAGGAGGCCGCCGAGCTGGCGTACTGGGAAGCGGCCGGGCTGGACGGCGCCGAGGCGATGGCCGCCCGCGCCACCGGAACGGTCGCCACCCGCTCGGTCGGCAGCGGCGCCGGCGCGGCGGAACTGACCGCCTGTCTGGCCGCCACCGGCCTGACGGCCGCCGGGCCCGGCACCGGCGACGCGCCCGCCGCCCTCACGGTGGTCCTCTGCGACGACTACCTCGACCCCGCCCTCGCGGCCGTGGACGCCGAACTGCGCGCGGCGGGCCGCCGCTGGCTGCCGGTGAAGGCCGGGGGCACCGAGCAGTGGATCGGCCCGTTCTTCGGCGACCCCGACGGCCCCTGCTGGTCCTGCCTGGCCGAACGGCTGTGGCGCACCCGGCCGGTGGAGGCCCACGTCCAGCGCATGCTGGGCCGTACCGGCCCGGTGCCGCGTCCCTCCTGCTCCCTGCCCGCCGCCCGCCTCGCCGCGCTGCACCTGGCCGCGCTCGAATCCGCCAAGTGGCTCACCGGCTACCGGCACGCCGGCCAGCAGGCGCTGCGCACGTTCGACGGACTGACCCTGGAAAGCGCGCTCCACCCGGTACGGCGCAGGCCCCAGTGCCCCACCTGCGGTACGCCCGGCATGACGGCCGCCCAGGTGCGGGCCCCGGTCGTGCTCCGTCCACGCGCCAAGCGCGACACGGCGGGCGGCGGCCACCGCGCCGTCTCGCCCGAGCAACTGCTGGACCGCTACGGCCACTTGCTCGACCCGGTCACCGGCCTGGTCCGCGACGTGCGCCGCGACCCGCGCGGCCCGGAGTTCTTCAACTCCTTCCAGGCGGGCACCAACCCGGCCGCCGGCGCGCACGGGCTCGGCACGATCCGGGCCGGTCTGCGCGCCACCTGCGGAGGCAAGGGCACCACCGCCGTACAGGCCAGGGTGGGCGCGTTCGCCGAAGCGCTGGAGCGCCACTCCGGGCACTTCGAGGGCGGCGAGGCGACGGTGCGCGGCAGCTACCGCGAGCTGGCCGCCGAAGCGGTCCACCCGGACTCCGTACAGCTCTACGATCCGCGCCAGTACGCGGACCGGGCCGCGTGGAACGCCGCACACGCCCCCTTCCAGCACGTCTGCGACCCGTTCGACGAGGACGCGCCGACCGACTGGACGCCGGTGTGGTCGGTGACCGGACAGCGGCACAAGCTGCTGCCGACAGCGCTGCTGTACTACGGCGTTCCCCAGGAGCCCGGCCGCGTCTCCTGCCTGGCCACCTCCAACGGCACCGCCGCCGGCGGCACCCTGGAGGACGCGGTGCTCCAGGGCTTCCTGGAACTGGTCGAACGCGACGCGCTCGCCCTGTGGTGGTACAACCGCACCCGGCAGCCCGCCGTCGACCTCGACGCCTTCGCCGACCCGTGGATCGGCGAACTGCGGGCCGTGCACGCGGCGCTGCACCGCTCCGTGTGGGTGCTCGACCTGACCGCCGACCTCGGCATACCGGTGATGGCGGCCGTCTCGCGCCGCACCGACCCGGGGACCGAGGACATCATGTTCGGGTTCGGCGCGCACTTCGATCCGCGGATCGCCCTGCGCCGTGCCCTGACCGAGCTGAACCAGATGATGCCGCACGTGGTGGACGCACGCGGGGGTGCGTTCCGAGCCGCGGCCGACGATCCGGACCTCCGGGACTGGCTGGGCACGGCGACCGTCGCCGGGCACCCCTACCTGCTCCCGGACGGGCGCACCCCCACCGGACCCGGGACCCACCCCTACACCCCGCGCGACGACCTGTACGAGGACATCGAGGCCGCCGTGGCCCTGCTGCGGGAAAAGGACATGGAACTGCTCGTCCTGGACCAGACGCGGCCCGACGTCGGGCTGCCGGTGGTCAAGGTCGTGGTGCCGGGCCTGCGGCCGCACTGGGCGCGCTTCGCGCCCGGCCGGCTCTTCGACGTACCCGTCGCGCTCGGCCGGCTGGCCGCGCCGACCCGGTACGCGGACCTCAATCCCGTACCGCTCTTCCTCTGACCCCGCCCCCACCGTGGAAGGACCCCCATGCGCATCGACCGCCTGGCGGCGCCGGAGCTCTCCGAGTTCTGGTCGCTGCGTGAGGACGTCACCGTCGAGTTCGGCGAGCGTGTGGTGCTGCGGACACCGTGGGGGGAGCTGGCGGCGGCCGGGCCGGGCCGCAACCTGCGCGAGGCACTGCGCCGGATGCTGCTCGGCCCGGTCTCCCTGGCCAACGTGGTGCCCGGCTTCCCGGGCTTCGACGTGCCCGAGGAACGCTGGGACGACGCCTCGCGGGAGCTGCTGACGGCGCTGGCGGAGCTGGAGCACGTGGTGGCCCGCCACCTGGTGGTGGGCGCCGTGCCGCTGCTGAGCGTGGTGCCGGTGACCAGGCACGCGCGGTTCCGCCCGGCCGCGGACGCGCCCGGTGGCGGGGCCCGGCTGCGGGACGGGGTGTTACTGCGCCCTTCGGGGCGCGACCAGGTACTGCTGTCCAGGGATTCCGACCACCGCGTCGAACTGCACGGTCCCGACGCGGACCAGTTGCTCGCGCAGTGGCGCGGCAGGGGCGGCGCTCCTGTTCCGCCGGGCGGGGCACCCCTGCCGCCGGCCGCCGTCCGGGCGGCCCGCAGCTATGTCGCCGCCGCCGGGATGCTGGCGCCGGACGGCGTCTGACCCGCCTCCGACCTGCGCAGCTGCCGCGCACACGGCTGTCGGCGGGCGAACCGGATTCCTTATGATCCGGGGAGGATGAGTGCTTCGACCGAGCACTGCGGACTATGGGGGACATGTGACGACTTATGCGGTCGTTCGACCGGGCGGTGAGACCGCGGAGGCCGGCAGACCGGCGCTGCCGCCACGCAAAGCGGTCATCATCACCGCGGTGGTGCTGGTGGGCTTCTTCGTGATCGACGGCTCCTTCGTCTGGGCGGAGAACCCGCCCGAGTGGGAGCGCGTCGGCGCGGTGCTCGGCTTCGCCCTCACCATGGGGCTCCAGCTCAGCCACTCCTTTCCGCGGCTGCTGCCGCAGCTGGCCCGCCACCGGTACGCGACCTGGGCCGCACAGGCCGTGCTCGCGTACGCCCCGCTGAGCGTGTTCGGGGACGCCTGGGGCGGGATGATCTCGTTCCTCAGCGCCTCGGCCGTGCTGGTCTTCCCGGCGGCCGTCGGCTGGCCGCTGTTCGGGGTGACGGTGCTCAGCAACTGGGCCCTGTTCCGGTACCTCGGCTACGACGCGAACACCACCGCGTACAACATGGTCGAGGCGGTCCTGATCCCGCTCATCGTCATCGGGCTGTCCCGGATGTCCGAGATGATCGGCCAGCTGCACCGCTCCCGCGCGCAGCTGTCGCGGCTGGCCGTCGCCGGTGAACGGCTGCGGTTCGCCCGGGACCTGCACGACGTGCTGGGCTTCAGCCTGTCCTCGGTCACCCTCAAGTGCGAGCTGGCCTACCGGCTGCTCGCGGACGCGCCGGCCAAGGCGCACGAGGAACTCACCGGCATCCTCACGACGTCCAGGAAGGCGCTGGCCGACGTCCGCTCGGTCAGCCGCGGCTACCGCGAGATGTCGCTGACCGGCGAGGCCGAGGCCGCCGTCTCGATGCTCTCCGCCGCCGGCATCCGCACCCGTCTGACGTGCGACTGCGGCGACCTGCCCGCGGCCGTGGACACCGCGCTGGCGGCCGTGCTGCGCGAGGGCCTGACGAACCTGCTCCGGCACAGCAAGGCCGAGCAGTGCGTGCTCCGGGCAGTGCGCCACGGCGGCGCGGTGCGGCTCACGGTCGCCAACGACGGCGCCGGGCGCGCGGCCCGCGCCCCGAAGGCCGGCGCGGACGGCGGCCTGGCCGCCCTGGACAGCCGCATCCGGTCCCTCGGCGGCTCCCTCACCTGGACCGGCGACGACGGCTGGTTCCGGCTCCGGGCGACCGTCCCGCTCCAGGAGAGCGCCCCGGAGCGGGACCGCGGCGTACGGGCGAAGAGCCGGGTCGCGGACGAGGCCGGGCAGCCCGCCCGGGCCCGGCGCCGGCGGCCCGGCCACCCGGACCTGGTGCCCCGGGCCGCGAGCGCCATCACGGTCGCCGTGCTGGTCGGCTACTTCCTGGCCTGCTCGGTGATCGCCCTGTCCTACCGGCCCCCGGCACCGGTGGCCGCCGGAATGGGGCTGTGCCTGCTCGCCGGCCTGGCGGTGCAGCTCCTGCAGTCCTTCCACTGGCGGTTCGCCCGGACCGCCCGCTGGTCCGGCACCCTGCGCTACGGCGTGCTCGGCCTCCAGGCGCTGCTCCAGTTCCTGCCCTACCGCTTCTTCGGCCCGACCTGGTTCGGCCTGCCGGGCCTGCTCGCCGGCGGGGCGCTGCTGGCGCTCCCCGCGGTCGTCGCCTGGCCGGTCCTGCTGGCCGTGACGGCGTGCAGCGACGCGACGCTGTACGCGGTGGGCAGCTCGACGACGGACATCGTCTACCAGTCCGCCTACATCGTCATCTGCGGCCTCGTCGTCTTCGGCCTCTCCCGGATGGCGCAGCTCGCCACCGAACTGCACTGGTCGCGGGCCGAGATCGCCCGGCTCGCGGTGACCACCGAGCGGCTGCGGTTCGCCCGGGACCTGCACGACCTGCTGGGCTTCAGCCTGTCGGCGATCACGCTCAAGTGCGAACTGATCCGGCGGCTCGCCCGGGACCGGCCGGAGCGGGCGCAGGCGGAGCTGACCGAGGTGCTGCGGATCGCCCGCCAGGCGCTCGCCGACGTCCGTACGGTGGCCGGGGGCCTGCGGCGGATGAGTCTGAGCGCGGAGGCGGAGAACGCCACGGCCATGCTGGCGGGCGTCGGGATCACCG
The DNA here is from genome assembly GCF_044327805.1 of Streptomyces sp. NPDC018019. NCBI lineage: Bacteria > Bacillati > Actinomycetota > Actinomycetes > Kitasatosporales > Streptomycetaceae > Streptomyces > Streptomyces sp. NPDC018019. Next base: position 57,889 of record NZ_JBIRGD010000027.1, read on the forward strand.
CGACGGTGCGGCTGGACTGCGGGGAGCTGCCCGGTGACGTGGACACCGTACTGGCGACCATGCTGCGCGAGGGGCTGACCAACATGCTCCGGCACAGCAAGGCCGAGCAGTGCCGGATCACCGCCGAGCGGACGGCGGGGGCGGTGCGGCTCACGCTGGTCAACGACGGTGCGGACGGGCTGCGGGCCGAGGAGACGGCGCCGGCCGCCGACGGGGGCAGCGGCATCGGCAACCTGACCAGCCGGGTGCAGGCGGTCAACGGCCGCCTGACGGCGGGCCCGCGCCCCGGCGGCTGGTTCGAGCTGACCGCCGAGGTCGCCCTGGCGGCGGCCTGAGGCGCTCGGAGCCTGTGTGTGAACTCCACCCTGGCGCGGGGTTCACGCACAGGCGCTCACACCGGGTGCAGCCACCCCGCTTCCCGTGCGATGCGGATCGCGTCCACCCGGTTGCGCGCGTTGAGTTTGCCGACCGCCGCGGTCAGGTAGTTGCGCACGGTGCCGGAGGACAGATGCAGCTGACCGGCTATCTGGGCCGCCTCCATGCCCTCGGACGCGAGTTGCAGCACCTCCCGTTCCCGCTCGGTCAGCGGTGACGGGCCGGAGTCGAGGGTGGCCAGCGCGAGCTGCGGGTCGATCACCCGCTCACCCCTGGCCACCTGCCGGATGGCGGCGCACAGGCTGTCCGGGTCGGCGTCCTTGGGGAGGAAGCCGGAGACGTGCGCGGCCAGCGCCCGCCGGAGGTTCCCGGGTCTGCCGAGGCTGGTGAGGATGAGGGTGCGGCACTCCGGGACGGTGGTGTGCAGCGCGGCGGCCGCCGTGATGCCGTCGGTGCCGGGCAGGTCGATGTCCAGTACGGCCACGTCGGGGCGCATCGCCACCGTGGCCGGCACGATGTCGTCGCCGGAGGACAGCTCGGCGACCACTTCGAGGTCCGGTTCCAGCTCGATCAGTGAAACCAGCGCCTTGCGCAGGATGTGCATGTCTTCGGCGATCAGCACGCGCACCATTCGTTTTCCCCCGTTGTCGATCAGATGCGACCCGGACTTGCCTGAGTCGGCATCAAATTCTGCATAACTGTGGAACAAATGCTACCGGTCTGCACCAAACGGCCCGACTGCACCGACGTCCCCGGGTGCACCGGCTCCGGCCGGCCGCTCCACCGCGTCCACCGCGGGACGACCGGCCCTCGATCCGGGCCCCTCATACTCCCTGCCACCCCGGCCGCGTCCGCCACCGGGGACGGAGGAAGAGGTGATGCGTACATGAACGGTCAGCGCACGGCGGAAGGTGCCCTCTGACATGGCCCGCGCGACGACCCCGGGCGGCCCGCGCGGCCTGCTCGGACGGCTGCTGCGGCACGTGGGCGCGGGTTTCGTGGCCCTCGGCCGGGCGGAGATGCCGCTGCCGGTGCCGACGGAACCGGCGCGGCTGCGCGCCCTCGGCAGCGGCCTGCGCCTGACCCTGCCGGACGGCGCGGACGGACCGCCCCCGGGCCATCCGGAGCGGCTGCGCCCCGACATCCCGCTCAGCCGCCAGGAGCAACGGCTCCTGCACGAACTGCTGCATCAGGCTCAGTGGCACGGACGGTGATCTTACGGGCGCCCCGGCCCTGCCGAGCTTCAAGTACGGGTCAAGGCCGGGCATGAAGAGTGGAAAGCCGGGCCGCCGGAGCACGGCGGACAGCCGGGCCCGCGCACAGCCGCGGCCACCCACCCACCGAACCACCGACGAGCAGACCGGGAGCAGAAGGGATGACACCAGCGAGGAGCTTCACGCACGCACTGGCGGCACGCTGCGCCGCCGGTGCGGACGACACCGCTCTGCTCTGTCTGGACGACGCAGGGAAGGCCACCGCCCACACCTACCGCGCCCTGGACACCCGGGCCCGCACCGTCGCCGCCGCACTGGCCCACCGCGGCGCCGCCGGAAGCCCCGTACTGGTCTCGGCGGACGGCGGGCGGCCCGCGGTCGAGGCGCTGCTGGGCTGCCTGTACGCGGGCGCGGTCGCCGTGCCGGTACCCCCGCCGGACGCCATCGGGGCGGCCGGTGAGCGCATCGCGGCGATCGCGGCGGACACCGGCGCGACGCTCGCCCTCACCGACTCCGCGCACGCCCCCGAACTCTCCCGCCGCCTGGCGGGCGCCGGGCACTCCGGCGTGGTCTGCCTGGCCGTCGACCGCCTGCCGGACGACGGTGCCGGCCGGCGGCTGCCGGACCTCACCGGACAGGACACCGCCCTGCTCCACTACACCGCGGGCACCACCGCCGCCCCGCGCGGCGTGCGGATCACCCACGCCAACCTGCTCGCCGCCATGGCGGACCTGCGCGCCGCGCTGCGCACCGACAGCCGCTCCCGCATCGGCGGCCGGCTGCCCCTCCACCACCACCTCGGCCTGACCGGACAGCTGCTGCACCCGCTCTGGCTGGGCGCCACCGCCGTGCTGATGCCCCCGGGGCTGCTCGCGGACACCCCGCTGCGCTGGCTGCGCGAGGTGGCGCGGCACGGCATCACCGTCACCGCCGCCCCCGCCTCCGCGTACGCCCGCTGCCTGGCCGAGGCCACCGACGCGGACCTCGCGGACCTCGGCCTCGGCCGGCTGCGCACGGCGGTCAACGCGGGCGAACCGGCCGCCGCGGCCACGCTCGCCGCCTTCGCCCGCCGCTTCGCCGCCGCCGGTCTGCGCCCCGACGCCGTCACCACCGTGCACGGGCCCACCGAGGCGGTCTCGGTACTGAGCACCGCGCGCCCACCCGTGCATCTCGCCGTGGCGGCCGACGCCCTCGGACGCGGCGAACTGCGCCCGCCCGATCTCGGCGACCCGGTGCGGACCGTCGCGGGCGGCACCCCCGCGCCGGGCGTGACGGTACGCATCGTCGACCCGGCGGACGCGACGGTGCTGCCCGACGGGCGGACCGGTGAGATCTGGGTCCGCGGCGCGGCCGTCGCCGCGGGCTACTGGCGCCGCCCCCTGGAGACCGCCGACACCTTCGGCCGGGCCACCGCCGCGGGCGAGCGCGGTTTTCTGCGCACCGGCGACCTGGGTGCCCTGCTGGACGGCGCGGTCTACGTGACCGGCCGGACCAAGGACGACCTGCTGGTGGACGGCCGCGCCCTGCACCCGCGGGAGGCGGAGCGCCGGCTCGCCCGGTCCGGCGCGCCGTTCGGGCCCGCCGTGGTGCTGGCCGCGCACCCGGACCACGAGGAGATCGTCGCCGTACAGGAGATCCACGGCGCGGGCTGGACCGGGCGCCAACTGGCGGACCTGGCCGGGCGGGTGCGCGACTGCCTGCGCGCCGAGACCGGCGCCGCACCCGGTGCCGTGGTCCTGGTGCGCCCCGGCGCCGTGCGCCGCACCGCGGGCGGCACGGTGCGCCGGTCCCTGATGCGCGACCTCTACCTGCGCGGCGAACTCCGCCCGCTGTACGTCTCGGCGGCTCCGGCCGCCGCGGAAAGGGGCTGACCGGATGACCGCCGCCCCCCTCGTGCCCGCCGCCCCGACCCGTGCGCCGGAGGACGCGCGACAGCGCGCCGCACGGCTGGAGTCGGCCTTCGGCGACCCGTGCGACCCGGGCAACCCGGTCGGTTTCAAGGCCCTGCTCGCCGCCGACGAACGGGCCGAACCGCTGCCCGCCGCCGAAGACCTGCTGGACTCGGCGGGCTTCGGCGCCGAACTGGTGCCCACCGGGCTCGGCGGCCGGCTGCACGACGCGTCCGGCCTGATGCGGATGCTGCGCCCCATCTTCCGCCGCGACGCGGCCCTCGGCTTCGGCTACGGGATCACCTCGCTGTTCGCGGCGGCCCCCGTGTTCGCCGCGGGCACACCGGCCCAGCGCGAGACGGTCGCGCGCCTGCTCGCCACCGGCGGGCGGGCCGCGATCGTGCACCGTTCACTGGCCCACGGCACGGCCATGCTGCGCGGTGAGCTCACCGCCCTGGGGCACTCCGGCGGCTATCTGCTCCAGGGCCAGAAGGACGTGGTGATCAACGCCGAGCGGGCCGGTGCCGTCGTCGCGTACGTCCGTACCGATCCGGCCCCCGGGCCCGCCGCCCACTCCGTCTTCCTGCTCGACCCGGACCGGTTGCCGTCCGAGGGCCTGCGGCTGCTGCCCCGCCGGACCACCACCGGGCTGCGCGGCTGCCGGTTCGCCGGATACGCCTTCGAGGACTGCCCCGTACCGGGTGACGCGCTGGTCGGCGAGGAGGGGACGGGCGTACGGCTCGCGCTGCGCACCTTCCAGCTCAACCGCACCCTGATCACCGGTGCGGTGCTCGCCTCCGTGGACACGGTGCTGCGTGCCGCCGTCCGCGCCACGCTCGCCGCCGGAGCGCCCAGCGGGCGCCAACGGCCCGTACTGGCCGGGGTGTTCGCCGGGCTGCTGGCGGGCGACAGCATGGCCGCCGCCGTACTGCGCGCCCTCTCCCTCCGGCCGGGCAGCGCGCACCTGGCCGCCGCCGAACTCAAGTACCTGGTACCGGACCTGCTCAGGGACGACCTGGAAGAGCTGGCCACCGTGCTCGGCGCCGGCGGCTACAGCCGCGACACCGACCAGGGGACCCTGTCCAAGCTGCTGCGCGACCTGCCCGCCGCCGGACTCGGGCACGCCGGGACGGCCGCCTGCCAGGCCGTGGTGATACCCCAACTACCGCTCCTGGCGGAACAGTTCTGGGGCCGCGAGGCCGAGCCGCCCGCCGGGCTGTTCACCGACGCGGGGATCCTGCCGCCGCTGGACATCGGAAGCCTGGAGGTCGCGGGTGGCGGCGACTTCCTGATCGCCGCGCTGCAGACCTCGGCGACACGGCTGGCCGACGCCGGCGACCCGGGACCGTACGGCGACGCCCTGCGCGCCATGACGGCCGCGTTCCGGGCCGACCTGGACGACCTGCGGGACCGCTGCCGCGCCCTGGGACCCGGCGGTCCGACCGCGCGCACGAGCCCCGTGCTGTGCGCCCTCGCCGACCGGCACGCCGTACTGTCCGCCGTCGGCGCCGCGCTCGCCACCTGGGAACAGCACCGGCACACCGCGTCGTTCCTCGCCGACCCGGCCTGGCTGCTCCTCGCCCTCCAGCGGTACGGGCGCCGGCTCGGCCGCACCCTCCCCCCGCTGCCCGCGTCGTGCGTCGACCGGGTGACCGAGGAACTGCTGACGCGCTTCCGCGCCGGCCGCAGTTTCGACCTCCATGACACGCCCCTGGCGGAAGCAGGTACCCCGTGACACGGCCGGGCATCGCAGCACCCCTCCTCATGCCGGGACCGGACAGCCCCTGGAGCCGGGTCAGACAGGCCATGGCCTGGCACGGCCACGCCGTCGTCCAGGCCGGCTGGCGCGACTGGCTGCCCGCCGTCTTCGCCGACCCCGAACTGCGCCCGCTGCTCGGTGCCCGCGACTGGCAGCGGCTGCGCGGCCTGCGCGACCCCGAGGCACGCGACCGCTTCGCCGCCTCGCGGCTGCTGGTCAAGTACACCGCGGGCGCGGCACTCCAGACGCCGCCCGAGACCGTCGAACTCGCCTACAAGGCCGGCGGACGGCCGTATCTGCGCGGCTGCGACCAGATCGAGGTGAGCCTGAGCCACACCGGCGACCTGCTGGTGGTGGGCCTCAACCGGCGTGGCCGGGTCGGCGTGGACACCGAGCGGGCCGACCGCCGCATCCAGTACTCGGCGATCCACCGGCACCTGTGCACCCCGGACGAGCGCCGCCGGATCGCCGCCCTGCCCGAAACGGAACAGCAGCGCCAACTGCTGCGCACCTGGACGCTGAAGGAGGCGTACACCAAGGCCCTGGGCCAGGGCATGCGCATGGGCTTCACCCAGTTCGGCTTCGACACGGACGCCACCTGCCTGCTCACCCCGCAGGGCGCCCCCGCCTCGCACGGCGAGTGGTCCTTCGGGACCTTCGAGCTGCCGGGCGGCTACCTGGTGGCCGTCGCCTGCCACGACACGGGCCTGGACCAGGAGGACACCGCGGTCGGCACCATGCTGGACGAAGGATTCCTGGCGGAGGTCGTCGAACTGGTCGGGCGTGCCGGCCGCTGAGCCCGGGGCCGACGGAGGCGGTGCCGCATGCCGGGGCCGTGCGGCGGATGGGTTCGGCACACGCGAGAGCCCCCCACCGGCGCGCGGTGCGGGGTTCTCGGTCCGGGAAGTGCCACGCGCGCTACGCGCCCGTGCTGTCCGGGGAGTTGAGGGAGATGGCGCCTGCGGGGCAGAGGCCGGCGGCCATCCGGGCGGCGGCTTGGTGTTCCGGGCCCGGCGCGGGCCGCAGGAGGACCACCAGCCCCTCCTCGCCGTCCTGGTCGAAGACGTCCGGAGCCGTCAGGGCGCACATCCCGGCGCCGACGCAGCGGTCCCGGTCGACGCCGAGCCGCAGCGGCTCCCGTGGCTCACGCTCGCTCATGGCTCCCCTCCTGGTCCCAGGTGACGGGCAGGCTGATCACGCCGTAGATGTTGGCGCGGTCGCGCAGCGGCACCTCCTGCGGCGGCACCGCCAGGCGCAGGGTGGGGAACCGGGCGAAGAGCGCCGGGAGCGCGACGGACAGCTCCACACGGGCGAGCTGCTGACCGAGGCACTGGTGGGGGCCGTGGCCGAAGGAGAGGTGCCCGGTGGCCTTGCGGTGGATGTCGAACCGGTCGGGGTCGGCGAACTTGCGCGCGTCACGGTTGGCGGCCTGGACGGACACCGTCACCGTCTCCCCGGCCCGGATCAACTCGCCTTCGACCTCGACGTCTTCGAGGGCGGACCGCAGGAGCGGGTCGGCCACGCTGAGGTAGCGCAGCAGCTCCTCGACGGTCTGCTCGGCCAGACCGGGATCGGCGCGCAGGGCGTCCAGCTGGGCGGGGTTGCTCAGCAGGGCGAAGGTGCCCAGGCCGAGCATGTTCGCGGTGGTGTCGAGCCCGGCGGCCAGGAGCACCCCGCCGACCCCGATCAGCTCCTCCTCCGTGAGGTCGGAGGCGGTCAGGTCGCTGAGCAGGTCGTCGGTGGGCTCGGCGCGTTTGGCGGCCACCAGTTCGCCCATGAACCGGTCGACGGCCGCGTACGCCTCGCCCCTCGCCTCCGCGCCTGCGGTCTGGTCGAAGAGGGTCGCCACATGGCCTTGGAAGCGGTCCCGGTCGGCGTAGGGCACGCCGAGCAGTTCGCAGATCATGAGTGCGGGCACCGGCTGCGCGAACGCCTCCACCAGGTCGACGGTGGGCCCGTCCTGCTCCATGGCGTCCAGGCACTCGGCTGTGAACCGTTCCACCCGCTCGGTGAGCTGCCGCATCCGGCGGACCGTGAACTTGCCGGTGAGCAGGCGCCGGAAGCGGGTGTGCTCCGGGGCGTCGAGGCCGAGGAAGTCACCGACCGGCGCCGGCGGCATCTCCCCGGCCTCGCTCAGGCCCGGTATCGGCACCGGCAGGTGCAGGAGTTCGTAGCGCGAGCTGAAGCGCGGGTCGGACAGCACCGCGCGGGCCGCGGCGTGCCCGGTGACCAGCCAGCCTGTGTGTCCGTCGGCGTAGCGCATGCGGCGCAGCGGCCGGTCGCCGAGCGCGGAGAGTTCGCCGGGCGGGTCGAAAGGGCAGCCGGTGCGCCGGTCGGTGGGCAGCGTGGGCAGCTCTTCGGCGGTGGTGTTGTCGGCGGTGGCACCGGCGGACGTCGGGTCGTACGGCATGGGAGTCTCCAGTGATCGTCGGTTCTGCTGAACTGGCGGGGGCCGCGGCGCGACGCCGCTCGGCCCCGGTGGAGCGGGGGCCTTACCGCTCGGCCCCGGTGGAGCAGGGGCCCTACCGCTTGGCCCCGGTCTTGAAGGCGCGGCGCGCCCACAGGTAGCCGGCCAGGCTGAGACCCAGGCACCAGGCGACGGCGAGGGGCCCGCTGTCGCCGATCCCGGTGCCGAGCCACAGGCCGCGCAGGGTCTCGATGACCGGCGTGAACGGCTGGTACTCGGCGAACCAGCGCAGACCGGCGGGCATCGACTCGGGCGGCACGATGGCGCTGCCGAGGAACGGCAGGAACGTCAGCGGCATCGGGATGTTGCTGGCGGTCTCGACGTTCTTGGCGACCAGGCCGATACCGGCGGAGATCCAGGTCAGCGCCAGGGTGAGGAGGGCCAGCAGGCCGAGCGCGGCGAGCCATTCCAGGGGCGTGGCGTCGGGACGGAAGCCGGCCAGGAGGGCGACGCCGGCGACGAGCGCGACGCTGATCATCGTCTGGATCACGGTGCCGACGACATGCCCGGTCAGGAACGAGGCGCGGGAGATCGGCATCGTACGGAAGCGGTTGACGATGCCTTCGGTCTTGTCGGCGCAGACGCTGATCGCGGCGGTCAGGGAGCCGGACGTGGCCGCCATCAGGATGATGCCGGGCGCGAGGTAGTCGATGTACGCGCCGCTGCCGGTGGGCAGCGCGCTGATGCCGGAGCCCAGGGCGCTGCCGAAGACGTAGTTGAACAGCAGCAGCATCACGATGGGCATGATGACGACGGTGAGCGTCAGGGACGGGTAGCGCAGGGCCTTCTTGAGGTTGCGCCGCAGCATGGTCCGGGAGTCTCTGGCTGCGTAGGACAGAGTGGCCATCAGACGTTCTCCTTGGTCGGTGCGGCGGTGCCGGAGGGGCGGGGCTGACCGGTGAGGGTCAGGAAGACGTCGTCGAGGTCGGGCGTGTGGACGGTGAGCGACTCGGCCCGGACGGCGGTGGTCTCCAGGGTGTCCAGGACGGCCCGCAGGCTGGGCAGGGAGCCGTCGCCCGGGATCTGGAGGGTGAGGGAGTCCTCGTCGCGGGTGGCGATGCCGAAGATGCCCGCGGCGGTGTCCAGGCCCTGGGCGTCGGCGAACCGCACCCGGATGTGGCCGCCGGGGATGCGCTGCTTCAGCTCGTCGGCGGTGCCCTCGGCGATCAGCCTGCCGTGGTCCAGCACGGCGATCCGGTCGGCGAGCTGGTCGGCCTCTTCGAGGTACTGGGTGGTCAGGAAGATGGTCACGCCGTCGTCGGCGACCAGGCCCCGGATGATCTCCCACATGGTGCGGCGGCTGCGCGGGTCGAGACCGGTGGTGGGCTCGTCGAGGAAGATGATCCGCGGATCGCCGACCAGGGTCATCGCCAGGTCGAGCTTGCGCCGCATCCCGCCGGAGAAGGTGGCGGCGGTCCTGCCCGCCACCTCGGTCAGGTCGAAGCGGCGCAGCAGGTCCTTGGCCCGCCGCCTGCCCGCACGCCGGTCGAGGTGGTGCAGGTCCGCCATCAGGAGCAGGTTCTCCTCGGCGGTCAGCAGGTTGTCGACGGCCGAGAACTGGCCGGTGACACCGATCGCGGAGCGCACCGCGTCGGCGTCCCGGGTCAGATGGCGGCCCGCGACCCATGCCTCGCCCGCGTCGGCGCCGATGAGGGTGGAGAGGATCTCCACCGTGGTGGTCTTGCCGGCGCCGTTGGGCCCGAGCAGCGCGAAGACGGTGCCTTCGGCGATGTCCAGGTCGATGCCGTCGAGCACGAGCTTGTCGCCGTAGGACTTGCGCAGTCCGGTGGCGGTGATCGCCCGCGCCGTCGCGGTGGCGGCGGCCGGCGGGTTCGTCTGGAGGGTGGTCATGCCGTTTCCCTTCCGGGTGGGCGGAGTCGGGGTATGCCGGGTCAGGCGCGGCGGATGATGATGTCGCCGGTCGCGGTCCGGGCGTGGACCTCGGCGGTCTCGTCGGTGTCCGCCGGACCGTCGGCGGAGCCGAGCGAGTTGCGTACGGCGCCGAACTTGGTGTTCGTGTCGAGCCAGGCGGCGGTGCCCTCGTGAATGCCCACTTCGAGGTCGCCGACGGAGGTGCGCAGATCGATGCGGCCGCGGGAGATGTCGCGGACGCGGATGCCGCCGCTGGAGGAGGAGGCGTCGACCCCGGCGTGCGCGACGCCGATGTCGATGCGGCCGTTGGCGCACTTGGCGCCGACGCTGCCGTGCGCGATGCCGACGGAGATGTCGCCGTTGGCCGCGCCGGCCGTCAGGACGCCGGTGACCTCGCCGATCTCGGTCGGGCCGTTGGCGTTCTTGACGGTCGCCGCGCCGGTGACGGTGCCGATCTCGATCCGGCCCGAGCCGGTGACGTGCGCGTCCCCGGTGGAGCGGGCCAGCCGGATGTCGCCGTGGTCGGTCCTGAGGTCGGCGCCGGCCGCCTCGTCGACCTGGAGGTCGCCGAGCGACGTCTTGAGCGTGACGTCCCCGAAGCCGCCCGTACAGAAGAAGCCGCCCAGGGCCGTGGTGCCCCGGAGCTCCGAGCCCGCGGGCAGTTCGATGCTCACCTCGACGGCGCCCGGCTTGCCGAACAGGGACCGCTTCTTGGGCGTCTTGACGGTGAGGCGGCCGTCCGCGCAGGTGACCCGGGTCTGCTGCACGGCGCGTACGTCGTCGTCGTCGGAGCCGTTGCGCGGCACGACCTCCACGACCGTGTCGGTGCGCTTGCCCGCGGTGATGCGGGCGGTGCCGGCGTCCAGCTCCAGGGTGGCGGTGATCGGTCCCGGGGTTTCAAAAGTAGGCATGGCTGTCCCGTCCTCTTGGCTCAAGTGGGTGAAACCGCTGGTCAGCGGGTGATGAGTGATGCCGGCGGAGCGGTGGTCCGCCGGTGGAAGCAGGGTGGGGCGGCGGGGCTAGCGAACCCAGCCGGTGAAGCCCCGGCCGCCCGATTCCTTGCCGCGGCCGGGCGGGCCCGCGCGGCGCTCCCCGCCGTCCAGGGCGATGGAGACGGCCCGCACCAGCCAGGCGTTGACCGACAGGCCCTCCGCCGCCGCGACGGCCTCGGCGCGGGCCTTGAGGTGGGCGGGGAGGCGGAAGTTGATCCGCGCCATGGCGCCGTCGCCGGCGTCCGCGGGCGGTGGCGCCATGGCCGCGGCGGGTTCGGCGGCCGGCTCCGGCGTCTCCCGGACCGGCTCGGGGGCGGGCGGCACCGTCACCACGAACTCCGGGTCCAGTCCGCGCAGCCGTACGTCGACCGAGCCCGGCGCCAGCTCCCGGGTGACCTCGCCCATGGCGGCGGAGAGGGCGTTCAGGAGGGTCAGACGGGTGGCGGACTCCAGGGGGGCGGTGAGCCGCTCGGCGAGGGCGCGGGCGTCGTCGCCGCCCGCTTCCGCGGCGACGGCCAGCTCTTCCCGGAGGTTGTCGACGTAGGGCGTGAGGTCCATAGCGCCATCATGGCACATCGATGGCGCCATGGCGAGCCAAAGCGGCGCCGCGTTGGCGCAGGCGCTCTTGACCTGCTGTTTCTTCGTCGAATTGCGCCGTTGTGGCGCCGCGCGGAGGGCGGATTGGCGTGGGATGGTGCCGCGGTGGCGTTATCGTGGCGCCATGTGGTGCGGGCTGTGTGCCACCGTCGGTGCCGTGCGTTGCCACGCCGTACCCGCGCCCGCCTCGGGCCGCTGGGCCCGCTCCGGCCAGGACCGGGCCCAGCGGCCCGAGGCCGCTGGGCCTGCCGCGTGCGGGCCCCGCGGACCCGCACGGGGCGTCAGGCCGACGCCGTGTCCACGAGGTCGGCGACGAACTTGCGTACGCGACCGCGCAGCACCGGTGTCACGCCGTGGATGACCTGGGCGCCGTACGCGACGGCCACGCCCGGCCCGGCGTCGGTCAGCCACCGGCTCTTGCGCGGCGTGCTCAGCCACTGCGGAGTCTCCTCGTGGACCGCGGGGCCGTGCGGCAGGCTGCGGCTCAGCGGCGTGCCCGGCTCGTAGCCGTCGGCCGTGCCCAGCAGCGTGTCGGTCCAGGGCGCGGTGTCCGAGGTGGTCTCGATGTAGAACCGGCCGCCTTCCGCCGCGTCCGCGATCGTCACACCGATCCGGCCGATGCGCCGGGGCGGCGTCCGCGGGCTGTGGATGCCGTCGAGGTGGGTGGGCACGCCCTGGCCCACGGCGAGTTCGGTGTACCCCCAGTGGCCGGACCCGGCGATGGACGGCATGCTGCGCCGGATCGCGGGCAGCGCCCGCAGCGTGGCGTCGGCCAGCACCTCCTGCGCGGTCGCCGGGGCCGGCAGCACCTCGGCCTGGTGGCGGGGCCGCCAGCCGGCCGCCTCGCTGTCCATGATCTTGACCAGCCGGGAGATCTCCTCCGCGGTGAGGAACTCCTCGACCGTCTGCAGCATGAGTGTCTCACTGATGTGGATCACTTCGCTCTCCTCGTCGAAGGTCCGGCGTACCGGTCTCGTACACCACCGTGCCGCCGGGACGAGGGGGCGGAAAGGCGCAGACGGGGGCGCACACGCGCGCGGTGGCTCGTACGTGTGTGCGCCCTGTGGACGCCGGGCGGCCGGCGTCACTTCCCGGTGAACGAGGCGCCCTTCTCCATGTTCAGCGGCCGGGCGACCGTCTCGACGGTGTCCAGGGCCAGCTCGACATTGCGCTCGCTCAACGGGATGCGCAGCAACTGCACGGCCTTGGAGTCGGTGAGGGAGGAGACCACCGGGCTCGACGCCGACGAGGAGGCCGCGGCCGGCTGCGGGGCCAGGGCGGCGGCACCGGCGGCGGCGACCGCGGTGAGGACGGCGGAACGAATACGCATCAGAACTGGACTTCCACGAGGGCCGGGGACGGGAACGCGGGCGCGCACCCCAGTCAAAGCGGGCGGACCCGTCTCCGAAGCGCCGCGGTCCGCGTCACCACCCCTACGGGTGCCCGGGATCACCCGGCCGGCCGAGCGTCCGGTGAGCGTGTTCGAACGCGGTGCACGACGTCCCGGCCGCAACTCCTCCGCCCGCCTGCCGCCGCACCTCCGGCCCGCTGCCGTACGTCCCGGCCTCACCCCGCCCGGCCGTACGCCCGGACCTGCCCCCGGGGCAGCACGACTAGCCCCGGCGATCACGGGTACCCAGCGCGCCGGGCCGCCGGGCATTGCGGGGCCCCGACCTGCGGGGGAGCGAGCCCGGGAGGCGGAGTTGGCGAAGGAGCGGGGCACCGCCGGGTGGCGGTGGGCGTGGTGGGAGGCGACGGCGGTCGGCCGCACCGTGCGCGCCGCGGCGCGGCACTCCGGGGCGGAGCGGGACACCGTCGTCCAGTCGCTGAAGGCGGCCGGCGCGGCGACCGGCGCCTGGGCGCTGACGGGCTGGTGGCTGAACGCGCCGCTGGCCCTGATGGCCCCCTGGACGGCGCTGGCGCTGGTCGACGCCACCGTCTACCGCTCCCTGCGGTCCGCGCTCCAGCAGCTCGTGGTGATCGTGCTCGGCGCGCTGTTCGCGTCCGCGGCGATGGCCGCGACCGACGGCAGCACGCTGGGCGCCATGCTCATCGTGCTGCCGGTGATGACGCTGGTCGGCACCCACCGCAAGCTGGGCGCCCAGGGCATCTACGGCGCGACCACCGCCCTGTTCGTCATCACCTACGGCGCCTACTCGCTGACCGAGGTCGGCCACCGGCTCACCGAAACCATGATCGGCGCGGTCATCGGCGTCGCCGTCAACGCCTTCGTCCTGCCGCCGGTGCACCTGCGCAACGTGCACGACCAGCTCCGGCGGCTGCCCCGGGAGGCCGCCGGACTGCTGCGGACGATGGCCGCGGGCCTGCGCGACGAGGAGTGGAGCGCGACGGACGCGGCCGGCTGGCACGACCGTGCGCGCCGGCTCGGCCAGGTGCTGCAAGCGCTGGCCAGCGCCCGGCAGTGGACCGCCGAGAGTTCCCGCTTCAACCCCGGTCTGCGGATGCGCCGTACCGGACCGCCCCCGCCGCCGCCGGAGAAGGCCGACGCCGTGTGGGACCGGGCCACCGACCACCTCACGGCCATCACCCGTACGCTGTCGGGCGCTTCCGGGGAGCGTGCCCGCCTGACCGCGCCCGGCGCCGCGTTCCTGCGGCGGTACGCCGACCTCGCCGACGAGGCGGCGACGCTGTGCGAGGCCGAGGCGGACCTGCTGGCGGACCACGAGCGCGCGGACGCGGAGGAGTGCTACCGCAAGGCCCACCGCCGGTCCGGGGAGCTGTACGACGAGCTGGCGGACGAGTTCCGGCGGTTGAACGACCCCGCGGCCGCCGCGGCCGGCGGCGAACTGCTCGTCGAGATGAAGCAGCTGCTCCACGAGCTGACCGACTTCGCCCGGACGGACGTGTCCGGCGGGCAGGAGGAGCGGCGGGAACAGTGAGGGGGCGGACCGCGAGGGCCGGAGCCGGGCGGCCGCACGGCCCGGCCCCGCGTTTCCCCCGGGACGCCGGGGGCACCCGTGAGCCACACGGCACACCGTGCCCCGGTCGGGTGAAGGGAAGGTCCACGACGTGAAATGCCCCCCGGCACGCGGAGACCTGTCGGCGGCGGTCGGCTCCGCGCTGCGACGGCCGCCCGGCACCGTACGGCTGCCGGACGACCGTACGGCGGCGGCATCGGACCCGTACGGCGACGACCTGCAACTCGCCCTGGCCCTCTGCTACGAGCTGCACTACCGCGGCTTCGACGCGGTGTCCGACACCTGGGAGTGGGACCCGGAACTGCTGCGTTTCCGGGCCGCCCTGGAGAGCGCGTTCCTCGGTGCGCTGCGCGCGGACGTCCCGCAGCCGGGCGACGTGACCGCCCTCCTAGACGACCTCCTGGTGGAACCGGCCGACGGCACCGGCGTCTCGCACTTCCTGCGCGACAAGGGCGAACGGTGGCAGCTCCGCGAATACGCCGCCCAGCGCTCCCTGTACCACCTCAAGGAGGCCGACCCCCACCTGTGGGTGGTGCCGCGCCTGTGGGGCCAGGCCAAGGCCGGGATGATGGCGGTGGAGTACGACGAGTTCGGGGCCGGGCGGGCGGACCGCGTGCACGCGCGGCTCTTCGCCGACCTGATGGCCGACCTCGGCCTGGACCCCGCCTACGGCCGTTACCTGGGCGCCTGTTCACGGCAGATGCTCGCCGTCAACAACCTCATGTCGCTCTTCGGGCTGCACCGCGTGCACCGGGGCGCCCTGGTCGGCCACTTCGCCTGGGTGGAGGTCACCTCGTCACCCGGCTCCCGCCGCCTCGCGCAGGCGCTGGAGCGGCTGGACGCCGGGCCGGCCGCCGTGCACTTCTACGCCGAGCACGTCGAGGCCGACGCCGTGCACGAACAGGTGGTGCGCCATCAGGTCGTACAGGGCCTGCTGCGCGAGGAACCGGCCCTCGCCCCGGACGTCGCCTTCGGCATCGCCGCCACCGGCCTGCTGGAGGACCGGCTGGGCGCGCATCTGCTGGACGCCTGGCAGGCGGGCGGAACCTCCCTGTTCGCCCCGCTGTGACACCTCGACCGGACCGATCGGCGGACCGATCGGCGGGCTGATCGACCGGACCGGCCGACCGGGTTGCTCGGGCTCATCCGGGCTGACCCGGTTCCGGGCCCCCGGCGCCCCGGCGCGGTGCCGGAGGCCGCCGGCGCCCGCGGTGACTGGTGTCGCACCAGGGAAACGACCGGCTGCGCCGGCACATGCACAACGCCACGAAGGGGCGGTCCGAACGGGCCGTCGTCCCGTCGTCGAGCTGCACCTCGACGGGGCCCTCGATCAGCACCGGTCCCCCGGGGTCCTGGATGACCCGGCGCGCTTCCCTGCGCCCGCCATCCGCACCCTGACCTGTCGGCTCTCGCTCACGCGGGGCGCTGGGCACGGATCACCACCAACTCCTCCTTGTCCTGGCCCGGGGCGATCAGCCCCTGGGCCTCCAGCCAGGGCGCGCGCTGCCGCAGTACCGGCCCGAACGGGATGAACCGCCGGTCGGTGACGCCGGCCTTCAGCCCGGCGCCGGACAGCAGCTCCACCGTCCGGGCGGGATCGCAGATCCCCGAATGGACCAGCAGCAGCACGCCCTCCGGGGCGAGCAGCGCGGGTGCCTGCGCACACAGCCGGTCCAGTACGGCCCGGCCGTCCGGACCGGCGTCCCACGCCCGCGCCCGGCCGCCGTGCGGCAGCGCCGGCGCGGAACAGGGCACATACGGCGGGTTCGCCATGATCAGGTCGAAGCGGCGCCCGGCCACCGGCCGCAGCAGGTCGCCCCGGCACGCGCGTACCCGGCCGCGGTGTCCGGCGAACCAGGCGTTCAGCCGGGTGGTGAGCACGGCGGCGAACGCGGCGTCTATCGCGGTGACCCGCCCGGCGCCGTGCCGGGCCGCGACGACCGCCAGGGCACCGCTGCCCGTCCCCACGTCCAGCACCTCCGCACCGGACCGCAGGGTCTCCCGCCGGAGCGCCGCGGCCAGCATCCCGGTGTCTTCCTGGGGCGCGTACACGCCCGGAGGTTTGATGAAGAACACCCGCCACGGGTACCCCGGAAACACCGCTTCTTGCAGAACGGGCCGAAGCCTCGGCTCAGCGTGGTGCACGGTGGCCACGTCGGCACCACGCGCCGCGACAGGGCCACGGCGGCGACCGAAGCCGAGGGGGGAGCGGAGCACAGCGGCCGACGGGCGTCGGTGACCCGCCGTACGTCACCTCGCCCGACGACCACCGGCAGCTCACGCGGCCGCGAGGGTGGTGACCAGCACGTCGCGGTAGGCGGGCTCCGAGATGTCCATCGGCCGGATCGGGGAGACGCAGTGCAGCGTGTCCCGGTCGTCCGACAGCAGCAGGCTGCCCGGCCGGTACAGCGTGGTGCACAGCAGCTCCCGCCCGTCGTGGGTGTAGACGCAGCTCTGGCCGCCGGCCGCGTTCTCCCGGTTGACGAGCAGTGAGGACACCAGCGTCACACCGTCCTTGTGCCGCCCCTCGGGCGTGGGGTCCCCCTCGTCGTCGGCCGTCGCGACCACCCGGAACGGGTGCACCTTGACGATCCACCGCCCGGCGTCGTCCAGCGCGGACGCCGCCTGCCCCAGCAGGTCGAACAGCGGACGCAGCAGCGGGTCGCCGACGAACGCGTCGGTCAGCGGCTCGAAGTGCCGGTCCACCGTCTCGTACAGCGGGTTGGTGTCCTTCGGCTGTACGAAGGGCGCGTGGGGCAGCCGGACCAGCTCCCCGGTGGCCGGGGTGAGCGAGAACTGGCCGTAGCGGCGCAGTCTGCGGGTACCGCGTTCGGCCGCGTACCGGTCTTCTCCGAGATCGTCCCAGTGCGCGGCGAACCGCGCCCACGCCTCCTCGTCCGCGCCCAGCTGGGCCAGCACCGACGCCGGGGACATCAGGCAGACGGCGGAGGAGGTCAGGCACGAGCGGGCGGCCTCGACGGGGGACGCGGCCCCGGCCGCACCGGCGGTCCCGGACGGCGTCGAGCGGTCTTCGATGTGCTCCACGTCGGATGTCCGCCTTCCTGCTGGGCGTGCGCGGTGGCGCCTGCGTGGTCCCATCGTGTGGCGGTCCGCCGCTGATCGCATCTTGCGCGCGCCCGGAGCACGGCGCGCAAACCGGTGCCGGGACGGGCCGCCCTGCCCTCCCCGCACCCATTCCATGCCGGATGACTCAATGTCGCCGCATGTCGTCACCCAGCTTTGACACGTGTTTTCGAGCCTTCTTACGGTGATCCCATTTCCCCCCGACCGGCCCTTGAAATGAGGAACACCATGCGCGTCCTGTGCACCGCGACCGGCTCACCCTCGCACGGCAGAGCCCTGCTGCCGCTGGCCCGCGCGCTGGCCGGGGCCGGACACCAGGTCACCGTGGTGACGACGACCGACGTGGCGCCCGTCTTCGCCGCCGACCCCGTGACGGTGTTGCCGACCCTGCCGCGCATCGACTTCAGCGGGATGGGCCGGGCCTCCGCGGAGCTGGAGGAGGCGGCGGGCGCGGACACGCCGGCCGACGGGACGCAGCCGGAGGCCGACGCCTTGCCGGACGCCGAAGCGCACCTGCGGCTCCTGGTCGACCGCCTCGCCGGCGACATGGCCCTCGAATGCCACCGTGTCCTGGCGGAGGTGGCCCGTGACGTGCGCCCCGAGGTCATCATCCGGGACGGCATGGACATCGGTTCCTGCCTGCTCGCCGAG
This sequence comes from Streptomyces sp. NPDC018019, assembly GCF_044327805.1. Taxonomy (NCBI): domain Bacteria; kingdom Bacillati; phylum Actinomycetota; class Actinomycetes; order Kitasatosporales; family Streptomycetaceae; genus Streptomyces; species Streptomyces sp. NPDC018019. The sequence goes on from NZ_JBIRGD010000027.1 coordinate 75,728, forward strand.
CAGCTCGGCATCCCGCAGCTGCCCATCCCCGGGGGCACCGTCAACATCTTCGACCCGGTGGCGCTGCTGCCCGCGCTGAACGAGCTGCGTGAGCGGCTGGGGCTGCCCGTGCAGGAGTCGCCCGGCTCTCTTTACCCGCACGGCCGCTTCGACTACCTGCCCGCCGATTACTCCTTCGCGAAGTTCCCGTCCACCGTGCTGGCCTACCGCCAGACCACCGTGGTGGACCGCACCGCCGGGCTGCCCGGCTGGATCGCCGGACTCCCGGCCGACCGGCCGCTGGTCTTCGCCGCGCTGGGCACCGCGCTGCCGATGTTCCGCGAGGTGCTGCCCCCGGGCACCCCGCTGCCGGTGGGCATGACCGACCCGGCCGAGCTGCTGGCGACCATCATCGCGGGCCTGTCCCGGCTGGACTGCACGGCCGTGGTGGCGACCGGCGGCATCGAACCGGCCGGCGGCGTCGAGCCGGCGCCGCACGTCCACCTGACCGACCGCCTCGCGCAGCCGCTGCTGCTGGAATGCGCCGACCTGTTCGTCACCCACGGCGGCTACAACAGCATCCGGGAGGCGGTGCGCACGGGCACGCCCATGGCGGTGCTGCCGAACTTCGGCGACCAGCTGCCCAACGCCGAGCGCGTCCAGGAACTGGGTCTCGGCCGGCACCTCACCGACACCGACCCCGAGGCCGTGGCCGCCGTGTGCCGGGAGATCCTGGCCGACCGCGAGACCGCCGCGCGGGTCCGGCGGGCGCAGCTCACCAGCCTCGCCCTGCCGGACATCGGACAGGTCGCGGCCGACCTGGAGAAGCTGGTGTCCTGAGGAGTCGGTTTCCGGCCACACGAAGACGGGCCCGCCGTACGGCGGGCCCGTCTTCGTGTGCGGACGTGCCCGGGGGCGGGCGCCGTCAGGGCCGTACGGGCTCCGCCGCGCGGGCCGTCGGCACGACCACCGGGGCGCCGTCGGAGGGCGCGGCGAGGATCTCCGCGTCGACGCCGTACAGCTCCTTGACGAGCGCGGCGTCGATGATCTCGCGGGGCGGGCCGGCGGCGACCACGCGGCCGGCCCGCATCGCGACGACGGTGTCCGCGTAGCGGGCCGCCGCGGCGAGGTCGTGGACGACCATGACGATGGTGCGGCCGCCCGCGGCGACCTCGCGGACCAGGTCCAGCACCTCCACGGCGTGCCCGATGTCGAGGGCGCTGGTCGGTTCGTCGAGCAGGACGACGGGCGTCTCCTGGGCGAGTGCCATGGCCAGCCAGCAGCGCTGGCGCTGGCCGCCGGAGAGCTGGTCGAGGCGGCGGTGGGCCAGGCCGGTGGTGCCGGTCGCCTCCAGGGCGCGGGTCACCGCCCGTTCGTCCTCGCGGGACCACTGCCGGAACAGGCCCTGGTGCGGGTGGCGTCCGTACCGTACGAGGCCGGCCACGGTGACCGCTTCGGGCGCCTGCGGGGACTGGGGGAGGAGCGCGATGCGGTGGGCCGCCTCCCGCTGCCTGAGCCGCCACACGTCCGCGTCACCCGCGAACACCCGCCCGGACGTGGGCTCGTGGAGGCGGGCCAGGCAGCGCAGCAGGGTGGACTTGCCGCAGCCGTTGGGGCCGACCACCGCCACCACCCGGCCCGACTCGACCGTCAGGTCCACCCGGTCGACGACCGGGTGGCCGGCGTATCCGGCGGTGAGCTGCTCGACGCGGAGTTCCACTGGGGCCGGCCTTTCTCCGGGGCAAGGGCGGTCATGGACGAGTCATACCTCTTGCCAATTTGTCATAAGGCAAGGCTAACCTTAACGCGAATCCGCGGCCGTGCGGCCGTCCCGGCGGTCCGTGGTGACCGGTCGCGGGTGCCCGTGGTGGGGCGGGCACAGGTAAAGCCCGGGTCATCCGCAGGCGGAGAGGCGGCCTTTTGCGCCACCGCTCCCGGCAACGCGCTGCCCCCGGCGACGCGTTCGGGGGCCGGGACGGCTATGCCCGCGCGCTGGTTTTGCATAAGGTGAGGCTAGCCTAACCATGCCTGCGGTGTGCGGGCGGTGGCGCGGAGTGGCTGGGCGCCTGTCCTATATTAGGTTAGGCTTGCCTAACAAAAGGGGAGGTTGCTCATGCCTGAGCACATACCGGACGGCCGCGCCGAGTTCACCGGGCGCATCGCGCTGGTGACCGGCGCCGGGCAGGGCATCGGTGCCGCGGTCGCCGCGGCACTGGCGCAGCACGGCGCCCACGTCGTGGCCACCGACCGCACCGCACCCGCGGCCCGGCCGCCCGAGAGCCGTACCGCGGGGCCCGTCACCGCCGAGGCCATGGACGTCACGGACCGCGTCGCGGTGGACGCCACCGTCGAACGCGTCGAACGCGAAATCGGCCCGATCGCCGTCCTGGTGAACGTGGCCGGCATCCTGCGCCCCGGCCCCGCCGCCGAACTCTCGGAAGCCGACTGGGCCGCCACCTTCGCCGTGAACACCACCGGCGTCTTCCACACGGCCCGGGCCGTCGCCCCGTACATGGTCAAGCGCGGCTCCGGGAGCATCGTGACCGTCGGCTCCAACGCCGCCGGCGTGCCGCGTACCGGAATGGCCGCCTACGCCGCCTCCAAGGCCGCGGCCGCCATGTACACCAAGTGCCTGGGGCTCGAACTCGCCCGCAGCGGCGTGCGCTGCAACATCGTCGCGCCCGGCTCCACCGACACCGCCATGCAACGCGCGCTGTGGACCGACGACGACGCGCCCCGCCGGGTGATCGCCGGGGACCCGCAGACGTACCGCACCGGCATCCCGCTCGGCCGGATCGCCGACCCGTCCGACATCGCGGACGCGGTCGTCTTCCTCGCCTCCGACCGCGCCCGGCACATCACCATGCAGGAGCTGTACGTCGACGGCGGCGCCACCCTCCGCTGACCCGCGCCGCACCCCGGCGCCACCGCCCGCCGGGAGCGGCCCACGGCCCGGTCACCGCGCACCGCACGCCCCCGCGTCCCCACCCGTACCAGTCACCCCCGGAAATCCCCGCGACCTTCCGAGAATTGGAGCTCCCGTGCCGACGGCACCCGAAGTCGCCACGCACGTCCCCCTCGCCGAGCCGGCCCACCCCGCCGTTGGAGCGGCGACCGGGCTGCTGGGCGCCTACACTCCCGGCGCCCGCTTCCTCGGCACGCCCACGCGCACCCTCCTCGCGCAGGGCACCCACAGCGAGGTCCCGCACGACGCACGCCCGCTGCCGCAGCGGGTCGCCGCCACGCTCGACGCCGCACGGGCCGCCGGCCACGGCGCGCCGCTCGTCGTCGGCGCGGTGCCGTTCGACCAGACCGCGCCCGCGGCGCTCGCCGTCCCGGACACCGCGCGCACCGCGCCGCCGCTGACCGCCGACCCGCTCATCGCGCTGCCCGCCGACCCGCCCGCCGCGGCCCGGTGGGACATCAGACCCGTACCCGAGCCCGAGGTGTACGGCGCGGGCGTGGCCGCCGCGGTGGAACGCATGTGGCGCGGCGAGTTCAGCAAGGTCGTGCTGGCCCGCACCCTCGAACTGACCAGCACCGACCCGCTCGACATCCCCGCGATGCTCCAGCGCCTGGCCCGCCGCGACCCCTCCGGCTACACCTTCGCGCTGCCCACCGCCCCCGGCCGCACCCTCCTCGGCGCCAGCCCCGAACTGCTGGTCTCGCGCCGCGGCAACCGGGTCGTCGCCAACCCCCTGGCCGGCTCCACCCCGCGCAGCGACGACCTGGCCGAGGACGTGCGCCGGGCCGCGGCGCTCCTGGAGTCCGCCAAGGACCTGCACGAACACGCCGTCGTCGTGGACGCCGTGCACCGGGCCCTGGCCCCGTACTGCACCGGTCTGACCGTCCCCGCCCGGCCCACCCTGCTGCGCACCGCCACCATGTGGCACCTGTCCACCACCGTCACCGGCACCCTCGCCGCGCCGGAGACCTCCGCGCTGGAACTGGCCTGCGCCCTGCACCCGACCCCGGCGGTCTGCGGCACCCCCACGGACACCGCCCGCCAGGTGATCGCCGACACCGAACCGTTCGACCGCGGCTTCTTCACCGGCATGGTGGGCTGGGGCGACGCGGCCGGCGACGGCGAGTGGGTGGTCACCATCCGCTGCGCCGAGGCCGAGGAGCGCTCCTTGCGCCTGTACGCGGGCGCGGGTGTCGTCGCCGCGTCCGAGCCGGCGGCCGAGACCGCCGAGACCGGCGCCAAGTTCCGTACCTTCCTCGGCGCCGTCGGAGCAGAGCTGTGACCGATCAGTACGCCTACGCCCGTTCGCACGCCCCCACCTGGCCCGCGGAGTTCGCCGAGCGCTACCGCGCCGCGGGCTGGTGGCGCGGCGAGACCTTCGGACGGATGCTCGCCGAGCGGGCCGCCGCCCACCCGGACCGGATCGCCATCGTCGACCCGGCGGGGGAGGGCCGCCGCTGGACGTACGGGGAACTCGACCGACGCGCCACCCGGCTGGCCGCCGGACTCCACGCGCGCGGCATCGTGCGCGGCGACCGGGTCGTCGTCCAGCTCCCCAACATCGCCGAGTTCTTCGAGGTGGTCTTCGCGCTCTTCCGCCTCGGCGCCCTGCCGGTCTTCGCGCTGCCCGCCCACCGCGAGACCGAGATCCGCTACTTCTGCGAGTTCACCGGCGCCGCCGCCTACGTCATCGCCGCCGAGCACGGCGGCTACGACTACCGCGAACTCGCCGCGACCGTACGGGCCGACGTCCCGGGCCTGCGGCACGTCTTCGTCACCGGCGGCGACCCGGGCCCCTTCGAAGCCCTCGCCGACGTACCGGCCGACCCGCCCGCCGACGGACCGGGCTGGGCCGAACCGGCCCCGCACGACCTGGCCTTCCTCCAGCTCTCCGGCGGCAGCACCGGCGTCCCCAAGCTCATCCCGCGCACCCACGACGACTACATCTACTCGCTGTGGGGCTCCAACGAACTGTGCGGCGTCGACGAGCACAGCGTCTACCTGTGCGCGCTGCCCGCCGCCCACAACTTCCCGCTGTCCTCGCCCGGCACGCTCGGCGCCCTGTACGCGGGCGCCCGCGTCGTGCTGAGCCCGCAGCCCACCCCCGACGTGGCCTTCCCGCTCATCGAGCGCGAACGCGTCACCCTCACCGGCCTGGTGCCGCCGCTGGCCCTCATCTGGACGGAGGCCGCCCCGGCCACCCCGTACGACCTCGGCAGCCTGGAGGTCCTGCTGGTGGGCGGTGCCAAGTTCAGCGAGGAGGCCGCCCGGCGGGTGCGGCCCGCGCTCGGCTGCACCCTCCAGCAGGTCTTCGGCATGGCCGAGGGCCTGGTGAACTACACCCGGCTGGACGACCCCGAGGAGACCATCGTCACCACCCAGGGGCGGCCGATCTCCCCGGACGACGAGATCCGCGTCGTGGACGACGAGGACAACGACCTGCCCGTGGGGGCGACCGGCCATCTGCTCACCCGCGGCCCGTACACCATCCGCGGCTACTGGAAGGCGCCCGAGCACAACGCCCGCTCCTTCACCGCGGACGGCTTCTACCGCACCGGCGACGTGGTCCGGCTGACCCCCACCGGCCACCTGGTCGTGGAGGGCCGCGCCAAGGACCAGATCAACCGCGGCGGCGAGAAGATCGCCGCCGAGGAGGTCGAGAACCACCTGCTCGCCCACCCCGCCGTGCACGACGCCAACGTGGTCGCCGAACCCGACCCGTACCTGGGCGAGCGCACCTGCGCGTACGTGATCCTGCGGGACGGCGCCGAGCCCGTGAAGCCGGTCGAGATGAAGAAGTTCGTCCGCGCCCGCGGCCTCGCCGCCTACAAGGTGCCCGACCGCGTCGTGTTCGTGGACGCCTTCCCGCAGACCGGCGTCGGCAAGATATCCAAGAAGGACCTCAGGTCCGCCGCCCTCGGCACCGCCGGACCGGCCTGACCGCCGCGCACCGCCGAACCGTTCCGACCGCCCCGCACCCACCGTCCTGAAGGGACCGCACCGCACCATGGCCCTGCCCGCCATCGCCCCCTATCCCATGCCGTCCGCCGGCGACCTGCCCGCGAACCGCGTGGACTGGAAGGCCGACCCGTCGCGCGCCGTCCTGCTCGTCCACGACCTCCAGAACTACTTCCTGTCGGCCTTCGACACCCAGGCGTCCCCCGCCACCGACCTGCTGCGCAACGTCGCGGCGCTCAAGGAGCAGGCCGCCCGGCTCGGCATCCCCGTCCTCTACACCGCGCAGCCCGGCGGCCAGACCCCCGCCGAGCGCGGCCTCCAGCAGGACTTCTGGGGCCCCGGCCTGCCCGCCGACGAGCACGCCGCGGCCATCGCCGACGCGGTCGCCCCCGGCCCGGACGACACCGTGCTGACCAAGTGGAAGTACAGCGGCTTCGTCCGCACCGACCTGGAGGAGCGGCTGCGCGGCCTCGGCCGCGACCAGCTCGTGATCACCGGCGTCTACGCCCACATCGGCGTCCTGATGACCGCCTGCGACGCCTGGATGCGCGACCTCCAGGCGTTCCTCGTGGCCGACGCGGTGGCCGACTTCTCCGCGGAGGACCACGCGATGGCGCTGCGCTGGGCGGCCGGCAAGTGCGCCGTGGTCACCACCACCGCCACCGTCTTCGAAGAGAACTGACCACCGCGTCCCGGCCCGCCGGATTCCGTACGGCAGCGGGGCGGTGCGCGGACCACGTCCGCGTACCGCCCCGCTCGGCCGTCTCCGGGCGTCGTCAGGCGCCCGGCGGCACCCGCGGCGGACGGCCGGCGCCGCGCGTCAGGGAATACCCGAAGACCCCGGCGAGCGCCGCCAGCACGCCGCCCACCGCCGTCCACACCCACCGGTCGGACCACCGGCCCGAGGACCAGCCGCCCTCCGGCTCCAGCGCCCCGGCGGACCGCTTGCCCGCCGACGCGTTCTTGTCGTCCTTCGGGCCGGCGGTGGCCACACCCGGCACGAGCGGCGCGGACAGCTTGCCGTCCACGGCGTACGCACCGCCCGCCTGGTCCACGACCGGCTCGAACGCGGCCCGCACCGGCAGGCCCAGGTCGTCCTGCGGCAGGCCGGTGACCGTCAGCCGCACGTAGTAGGCGCCCGGCAGCGGGTCGTTGGACCACTGCTCCGCCCAGGACCGGACCGTGCGCAGCGTGCAGGACACTTCCACCGAGGCCGCGTCCGCTGCCGCCGCCCTGGTCTGCGCGCCGTAGGCGCACGCCTGACGGCGCCGCAGCCCGTCGTACACGTCGATCTGCCAGGTCGAGGCGCCGTGGCGGGCCGCCTTGGGCAGCGTCACCTTCGCCTTCATCGTGGCGCGCTGCCCGGTGTCCACCGGCACCACCCAGTACAGGTAGTCACCGGTGGACGCCCCGGCCGTCGCCCGCTGCCCCGGCTGGACCGGCGTCGCGGTACGGAACGAGGTCCCCGCCTCGGTCGGCCCGGCACCGCTGCCGCTGCTGCCCGGTGACGGCGACGGGCTGTCCGCCACCGCCGTGCCCGCCGCGCCGGACAGCGCGGCCCCCGCCAGCAGCGCGGCGGTCAGGAACGTACGCGTACGCATCAGTTGGTCCTCCAGACGGCGACACGCCAGCGCGAGAGCCAGCCCCACACGAGGCCGCCCACCAGACCGGTGAGCACCAGCGCGCCCAGCAGCCACCAGCCGCGGCCGAGCCCGAAGGAGGCGGCGTCCGAGGCGTCGGACGGCCCGTCCACGACGTCGATGGCCAGCTCCACCGGCAGGCCCGGCTCGGTCTTGACCGAGGCGGGGGCCGAGAAGGAGTTGCTGAGCTGGAGGCAGACCGTCTCCGGGGCGTCCTTCGCGGCACCGTCCGCGTTCTTCAGCGGCGCCTTCGGGTAGCGCAGCCCGGACGAGATGACGTCGGTGCGCCCGTCGCCCGCCTCCGAGCCGCGCACGATCTCCCGGCCGTGCACGGTCGAGGCCCGCAGCAGGATGCCGTGGTCGTTGTTGACGGCGCGGTCGGCGCCGATGCTCGCCGAGGCGCGCAGCTCCTGGCCGGGCCGCACCTCCACCCGGTACCAGCGGTGCTCGGCGAACTTCTCGCGGTCGCTGTAGAGGCCCGGCTTGAGCTCCGGGGCCTTGGCGCACTGCTCGGCGCCCTGGACCGCCACCGGGTTCACCACCGGATCGGCCGCCCGGTCCACCAACTGGTGCACGCGGTCCCGCAGTTCGCCGGTGTGCTGTACGGAGGTGTAGGTGCCGCCGGTGGCCTCCGCGATGCAGCTGAGCTGGTTGCGGGTCTTGGCGTCGGGCAGCAGCCCGAGCGTGTCCACGGTCAGGTGGACGCCCTTGGCGGCGATCTCCCGCGCCACCTCGCACGGGTCGAGCGGGGCGCAGGTGTCCTCGCCGTCCGTGATCAGCACGATCCGGCGGGTCGCGTCACCGCCCTTGAGGTCGTCGGCCGCGCCCAGCAGCGCCGGCCCGATCGGCGTCCACCCGGTGGGCGCGAGCGTCGCCACCGCGGTCTTCGCCTCGGTCCGGTCCAGCGGCCCGACCGGATAGAGCTGCTTGGTGTCCTTGCACCCGGTCTGCCGGTCGGGACCCGGGTAGTTCGCGCCGAGGGTACGGATACCGAGCTGCACCTCGCCCGGCACCGCGTCCAGCACCTCGTTGAACGCCTGCTTCGCCGCCGCCATCCGGGTCTGCCCGTCGATGTCGCGGGCCCGCATCGACCCGCTGACGTCGAGCACCAGCTCGACCTTGGGGGCGGGCTTCTTCGTATCCGGTTCGTCGGCGGCGGTGGCGGAGGTGGGGAGCAGCCCCACGGCCAAGGTGGCGAGCAGCCCGCACACCCCGGCCGCCAGCCGTTTTCTTATGATCATCGCCGGATCGTATTGATGATCGGGTACCGGTATCAAAACGGGCGGCTGCGGCCCGGGCGGTGACGGGACGCCGGCGCAGCGGTCCGCCCCGGTGAACCGTCGAGGTCACCGGGGCGGCAGGGGCGAGGGATCAGCGCCGGGCCCAGTCCACGATCAGCGTGGAGGTGGTGGCGTCGAACTTCTTCCAGCCGTAGGTGTCCGTCTCGTTCTGGGCCCCCAGGCCCAGCGTCATGGTCGGCCACTTGTTGTCCCGGGCGGCCCTGGCGCTGCGCGTGACGTTGAAGTACAGGTTGGCCGCCGGGCAGCCCTTGGGGCCCTTGGCGTCGACGACCGTGTCCAGCACCCGGTACCGGTCCCAGTTCCTGTTCACCGGGCTGTTCCACGTGGTGTGCTGGTTGACCGTACCGGTGTCCCGGATCTGGACGGGCGTCTTGCGGCACGACCAGGACCACGTGTTGAGGATGCGGAACCGGGCCCTGCTGATCGGGCCCGTGTTGTGCAGGTCCCTGCTGTTCATGGTGATGTACGAGCGCCAGGTGCCGCCCGTCTGGTTCTCGTGGCCGACGCGCGCGTCCTTCCCGGTCTTGGCCCAGTAGGACGTGTTGGGGTACTTCTTGTTGACGCTGGTCCACAGGCCCACGCCGCCTCGCGGCGCGCGGGTGGCGGGCAGGTGCAGCTCGGTGGTGTAGGTGCCGTTCGGGTTGGCGTACACATGCGCGGTCGGGGTGCGCTGCGACTGCACCTCCACACGGCGGTGGGTCTTCGCGGCCTGTTCCGAAGCCTTCTTCAGCTCGGCCTGCTGGGCCGCGGGCCGCGGGTCCTTCGCGTCCTGGGCGCCGGAGTCCGCGGCCAGGGCGGCCGGAGCGGCGAGGACGCCGGCGACGCCGCAGGCGAGCAGGGGGTACCACGGGCCGGATCGTCGCCAGCCGGTGCGGGAACGGGGTGCGGGCATGCTGTGCCTCCATTGCCGGGAGTGCCTGAACTACCCAAGCCCTTCCACGCGCGCCGCGTGTCGCGTCCTGCCTGCGTCCGACCGGGGACCCCGACCGGCCGGTAATCACCTGTTCGCCGGTATGTCGCACACGGAGGGTGACGGCGGCCGGGCCGCGTCAGCGCCCCTCGGCGGCACCCCGCTCCGCCTGCTCCCGCTCCCGGTCCGCCCGCTCCCGCGCCGCCGCCGCGATGTTGCGCGCCATCCCGCCGAACACCACCGAGTGGAACGGCGCCACGCCCCACCAGTACGCGTGGCCCGCCAGCCCGTGCGGGTGGAACACCGCCCGCTGCCGGTAGACCGTACGGCCCGCCGCGTCCCGGCCGGACCGCAGCTCCAGCCAGGCGAGCCCCGGCAGCCGCATCTCCGCCCGCAGCCGCAGCAGCCGGCCCCGCTCGATCTCCTCCACCCGCCAGAAGTCCAGCGAGTCACCGGCGCGCAGCCGCGCCGCGTCCCGCCGCCCCCGGCGCAGCCCGACGCCGCCCGCCAGCCGGTCCAGCCACCCCCGCAGCGCCCAGGCGAGCGGAAAGGAGTACCAGCCGTTCTCGCCGCCGATGCCCTCGATGACCTCCCACAGGGCCTCGGGCGGCGCGTCCACCACACACTGCCTGCGGTCGGTGTAGAGGCTGCCGCCCGCCCAGTCCGGGTCGGTCGGCAGCGGGTCGCTGGGGGCGCCGGGCACCGAGGCCGACGACCACCGGGTGGCCACCCGCGCCTCCCGTACGCGGCGCAGCGCCAGTTCCACCGCCCGGTCGAAGCCGGTCCGCCCGTCCGGCGGGTCCGGAACGTACCGCGCGATGTCGTCCTCCTGGACGACGGCCTCGTGGCGCAGCGACTCCGCCAGCGGGCGGGCAATGGCCGCCGGTACGGGCGTGACCAGCCCCACCCACAGGCTGGACAGGCCCGGCGTCAGCACCGGCACCGGCAGGATCAGACGGCGGGGGAGCGCGGCGACGCGCGCGTAGCGCTGCATCATCTGCCGGTACGTCAGCACGTCCGGGCCGCCGATGTCGAAGCCCCGGTTCACCTCGTCCGGCAGCCCGGCGCAGGCCACGAGGTAGTGCAGGACGTCCCGTACCGCGATCGGCTGGATGCGGGTGCGCACCCAGCTCGGCGTGACCATCACCGGCAGCCGCTCGGTCAGGTACCGCAGCATCTCGAAGGACGCCGAACCGGAGCCCATGATGACGGCGGCCCGCAGCACCGCGGTCGGCACACCCGACTCCAGCAGAATCCGGCCCACCTCGCCGCGGGACCGCAGGTGCGGCGACAGGTTCCGCTCCTCGGTGCCCCGGGGCACCGGGCCGCCCAGGTAGACGATCCGCCGCACCCCCGCCTCGCGCGCGCACGCCGCGAAGGTGCGGGCCGCCCGGCGGTCGGTCTCCTCGAAGTCCTTGCCGGTGCCCAGCGCGTGCACGAGGTAGTAGGCGACCCCGACGCCCTCCAGGGCCTCGGCCAGCGACCGCGCGTCCGTGACGTCCCCCCGCACCGTCTCCACCCGCCCGGCCCAGGGGTGGTCCCGCAGCTTGTCCGGCGTACGGGCCAGGCAGCGCACCGGGTGCCCCGCGGCCAGCAGCTCCGGCACCAGCCGTCCGCCGATGTACCCGGTGGCCCCGGTCACCAGACACCGTTCCATGCCGTGTCCCCTTGCCGCCGTGTCCGGCCACCGTCGTCACCGGCCGTCGCCGTATCGGTCCGTACCGGCCTGTCCCGGTCCGCCCCAGTCGGTACCCCTACCCGTACCTGTACCGGCGCCCCGAGCCGTCCACCGGTTGTGGTTTGCCCCACCACCGGAACGGGGGCCTGCCGGATGGGCGAACCCGGCGGCACCGCGCGACCATCACCCCATGACACGCCACCACCGTCGCGAGCGCACCGCCGGCGTGGCCGTGCTCGCCGTCCTCGGCCTGCTGCTCGTCGTGCTGCCGGGCCCGGCCACGGCCGCCGGCCAGGCCCGTGCCGACCGGCTCCAGCGCGACGCCGACGCCCTGCGCGACGCGGGTGTCACCGGTGTCGCCGTCCGCCTGCGCACCCCGGACGGCGTCCGTACGGCCACCAGCGGCACCGGTGACCTGACGACCGGCCGGCCGGTGCCGCGCGCGGGGTATCTCCGCATCGGCAGTACGACCAAGTCGTTCGTCGCCACCGTCGTCCTCCAACTCGTCGGCGAGGGCCGTCTCCGGCTCGACGACACGGTGGAGAAGTGGCTGCCCGGCATGGTCAGGGGGAACGGCAACGACGGCCGCGCCGTCACCCTGCGCCAGTTGCTCGGCCACACCAGCGGCCTGCCCGACTACGTCGCCGACGTGGCCCCTCGTGACAGCCGCGAGTTCGAGGCCCACCGGAACCGCTTCCACACCCCCGAGCAGCTGGTCGCCCTGGCCATGCGGCACCGCCCCGAGTTCCGCCCCGGCGCCCGCCACGGCTACTCGAACACCAACTACCTCCTGGCGGGCCTGATCGTGCGGGCCGCCACCGGTCACACCTGGCAGCACGAGGTCCGCACCCGCATCCTGCGTCCGCTCGGCCTGCGGCACACCGGCGCGCCCGAGGGCCGCCCGTCCTTCCCGCGTCCGCACGCCACCGAATACCAGCAGTTCGCACCCGGCGGCCCGTACGCCGACACCACCGCGCCGTACCTGCCCTTCGACACCGGTGCCGACGGCGCCATGATCAGCACGGCCGCCGACCTCGACCGGTTCTTCACCGCCCTGAACACCGGACGTCTGCTGGCCCCCGCCCAGCAGGCCGCGATGCGCCGCACCGTGGCGGTGCCGGACGGGCCCGGTGAGATACCCGGCAGCCGCGCCGGCCTCGGCCTCTTCAGCGTCCCGCTGTCCTGCGGCGGCGCCTACTGGGGCCACGGCGGCAGCGGCCTCGGCTACGTGGTCGAACCGGCGGCCACCCCCGACGGCCGCCGCACCGTCACCGTCTCCCTGCACAGCCGCCCGGCCGGCCAGGTCACCGCGGTACGGCAGCTGAAGGCCCTGCACACTCTCGTGGACCACGCCCTGTGCGGCATACCGCGCTGAACGGCCCGGCCCGCTGCCACGCGGGCCACTGCAAGGGGTTGTGGAGGACGTGCCCGCCCGGCGGGACGGGCCCGTCGCCCCGGGGCGTCGCGCCCCGGCCGCTCACGCCTCGCGCGGCGACAGCTCTCCCATGGCCGACCAGCCCTCGGCCTCGATCTCGCTGCTGATGATCTGCGGGGTGGTCTCGATGGCCCCGGCCATCGCCTCCAGGCCCGCCTTGAAGTGCGCGGAGTTCACGTGCTCGTCCCCGGCCTCGCGGTCGGCGAAGCCCTCGACCAGCACGAACTCGCGCGGGTTGTCGACACTGGTCGACCACTCGAAGAACAGGTTGCCCGGCTCCTGCCGGGTGGCCTGCGTGAAGTCGTCCACCAGCGACAGCCACGAGTCCTGGTACTCGGGCCGGACGGTGAACTTGACGACGATGAAGATCATGCTGGCTCCTGCACTGGTAACGGACCGGCCCGCGCCTGCGCGGCCGGGCGGACGGGCTGCCGCCCGCGTCGCCCCCATGGTGGGCGCACCCGCCCGCGCGCCGAAGCAGGATCGCCGCGCTTTCCGGCCCTCCCGGAAAATCCGGTGCACCGTGCCGCCGTACGTGGTCGGATGTGCTGCCCGCGGAACCGACGAGAGGACGGCAGCGCCATGGCGGACACCCGCGTCACCTCCCGGCCGGCGACCGGTGCGCCGCGCCCCGGCCGGGGCACCGCACCACGCCTGGAACTGCCCCCGCCCACCGGCCCCCGCGCGGTCGGCGTGCGCACCGTCCACCTGGTCGATGACGACCGGGAGGACCCGTTCCGGCCCGGCCGGCCCCGGGAGCTGATGGCCCAGCTGTGGTACCCGGCGCGGGCGGGGACCGGCGCGGTGCCGGGCCGGTACGTCTCCGCCGCGATGTCACCGCTGGTGGTCGGCGCGTGGGAGGACTGGTGGGCGGAGGAGCGCGGCTGCTCCGGGCTGCCGCGCGGCACCGCGGCCGGGGTCGCCGTGCACGGCGCGGCGGACGCACCGCCCGCGCCGGACGCGCGCGGCTGCCCGCTCGTCCTGCTGTCGCCCGGCCACGCGCAGTACCGCGCGGCGCTGACCGCCCTCGGGGAGGACCTGGCCTCCCGCGGCTTCCTCGTGGCGGCCCTGGACCACCCGTCGGACGCGCTCGGCGTGGAGTTCCCGGACGGCCGGATCGTGCCGTACCGCGAACCGGACGGACTCGCGGACGGGGACACCGGCGACCTCGCCACCCGCTACGTGCCGGTCCGGGCCGCCGACCTCCGCTTCGCCCGGACCCGGCTGACCGCCCCCGGTTTCTGGTGGCACGCCCTGCTCGACCCGTCCCGGGCGGGTGTCGCGGGCCACTCGCTGGGCGGCGCGGCCGCCGCCGAGGCCATGCGGCTCGACCCGGGGCTGGCGGCCGGTGCCGACCTGGACGGCACCCCGTACGGCGAGGTCCTGCGCACCGGACTGGAACGCCCTTTCCTGATCTGCCAGTTCACCGCGGACGACCCGGAGTACCCGGAGGAGCCCCGGGCGCGCGAGCGGCTGTGGCGCGGCCTGCGCGGACCGCGGCACCACCTGCTGGTGACCGGCGGCGGTCACGAGTCCGCCACCGACCTCGACGCCCTCGCCGGTCCCCTCGGCTTCCGCGAGTGCACCGACCCCGGGGATTACGCGGACGCGCTCGGCTCGCTGCCGGAGGGCCGCGGCGTCGAGATCACCCGCGCATGCGTCGGCGCGTTCTTCGAGCGGTATCTGTCGGGCGCGGAGGGGACGTGGTGCGACACCGGTGCGCCGCCCTTCCCCGAGGTGACGGCGGTGGGCTGAGGCCCGCCGGGGTCATCCGCGCGGCGACGGCTCCGGCAGCCCCGGGCCCGTGCAGTGCACGTCCCCGGCAGGCACGGTGCCCCCGACCAGGTAAGCGCCGACCGTGGAGTCCACGCACCCGTTGCCGCGGCTGGCGAAGACGCCGTGCGAGTAGTCGTCGTGCAGGGTGACCAGCCGCGAACCGGGGAGCACGCGGCCGAGGGCCCGCGCACCGGCGAGCGGCGTCACGGGGTCGTGGGCGGAGGCCACCAGCAGTGCCGGTGGTGCCGCGGGGCTGCCGAGCCGGGTGCGCTGCGCCGGGCGGGCGTGCCAGTACGCGCAGGCCGCCGCCTCCAGGCCGGTCAGTACGGGCTGCGGGTCCGCGCGCCGCAGCCGGCGGATGTCGGCGACGACCCGGCCCGGCGCGGGCCCCGGCCCGTCGGCGCACTTCACGGCGCGGTTGGCGGCCTCGTACGTGCGGGACTCGGGCCCGTCGAAGGGCGCGGCGGGCCGCAGCCGGTCCACGGTCCCCTCGTCCAGGTAGGCGCGCAGCCCGTCACCGAGGGCGGTCCAGCGTTCCGTACGGCCCAGGGCGCGGTAGACGGCCCGGTCGAAGGCCGCGGCGCCGAAACCGGACACCGGGCGCGCCGCCAGCCCGTCCCGCACCCGCTGGTACGC
The DNA here is from genome assembly GCF_044327805.1 of Streptomyces sp. NPDC018019. NCBI lineage: Bacteria > Bacillati > Actinomycetota > Actinomycetes > Kitasatosporales > Streptomycetaceae > Streptomyces > Streptomyces sp. NPDC018019. Next base: position 91,006 of record NZ_JBIRGD010000027.1, read on the forward strand.
GGCGCGGACCTCACGCGCGGTGCCGCCGAGCCGGAACCGGGCGGCGTGCCGCGCCAGCCAGTCGAAGAGCACATCGCGCTGCCGCAGCAGGGCGTGCGCCTGCCGTACGTCGAAGTCGTGCCAGTCCTCCGGCCCGACCACGCTGTCCAGCACCAACTTGTCCACGCGGTGCGGGAACTCGGCCGCATACGCCGCGCCCAGGTACGTGCCGTACGAGACGCCGAGGTAGCTGATGCGCCGCTCGCCGAGCGCCGCGCGGACGGCGTCCATGTCACGCGCGGTCTCGCGCGTGGACAGATGGGGGAGGGCGGCGCCCGTGCCCGCCGCGCAGTCGGCGGCCAGCCGCCGCTGGGAATCCAGGTAGGCGCGCTCACCGGGCCGGTCGCGCGGTACGGGGTCGCCGCTGCCCGGGCTGTCGAAGAGCCCGCCCATCGGCCCGCAGTCGGCGGGGGCGCTGTGCCCGGTGCCGCGCGGGTCGAAGCCGATGACGTCGTAGGCGCGGCGCACCGCTTCCGGCAGTTTGGCGCGCTTGGTGACCGCGTACGGCAGCCCGGAGCCGCCCGGACCGCCGGGGTTGACGAGGAGGACCCCGCGCCGCTCGGCGGGCGTCCCCGAGGCCCGCACGCGGGAGACGGCTATCCGTATGCGATCACCGTCCGGACGGGTGTGGTCCAGCGGCACGCTCACCGTCCCGCACTCGACGCGCTCCGGTGGGGGAGGCGCGGGCACGGACGCCGGGCAAGGGCCGAAGCGCGGGGACGGGGCCGGAGCACCGGCGCGGGGCTCGGCGGCCGTGGCGGTGGACAGCGGGACGGCGCCGGTCAGGAGCGCGCAGAGCAGGGCGGTGCGCCGCAGGGCGGGTGGCATGGGGCTCGCAATCCATGGAGGGCTGAGGGCGCGGGCGGGCCTCGCGGGCGAAGAAAAGGCACCCCCACGAGGTGACAATGAAAATCATTACGGTTAGCATCGCGTTCGGTCAACACCGCACCACGGCCGCCGGGGCCTCCCTCCGGCGTGTCCGGAAGCGAAACCGCCTGCGCAGAAGGAGAGTTGTGGCGCATTTGCTGATGGTCGAGAGCTGGGTCGGGTCGATGGGCAGGCTGCTGCCCCGCGCCCTCCGCGAGGCCGGACACGACTTCACCTTCCTCACCCGCGACCTCCACCACTACCTGCGGTCCGCCCCCGAGGGCACCGCCCACCCGCTGCTGGCGGCCCGCAACGTGCTCACCGCCGACACCAACGACACCGACGCCCTGCTGCCGTACGCCGAACGCCTGCACGCGGCGCTGGACTTCGACGGCGTCCTCAGCTCGTGCGACTACTACCTGCCCGCCGTCGCCCGCATCGCCGCCCACCTCGGCCTGCCCGGACCCGCCCCCGAAGCCGTCGAGGCCGCCTGCCGCAAGGACGCCACCCGGCGCGCCCTGGAGGCGGCCGGTGTGCCCGGCCCCCGGTTCGCGGTGTGCGCCGACTGGGCGCGCACCGCCGAGGCGGCGCGCGAGATCGGCTTCCCGCTGGTGTTCAAGCCGGTGGACCTCTGTGCGGGCATGTACGTACGCCGCATCGAGGACGAGACCGGGCTGGCCCGCGCCCACCGGGAGCTGGCCGCCTTCCCCGTCAACGCGCGCGGCCAGCTCCGGGCCCCCGTGGTCCTGCTGGAAGAGCTGCTCGACGGGCCGGAGGTCAGCGTCGAGACCGTGTCGTACGACGGCGCGGTGCACGTGGTCGGGGTGACCGACAAGAGCGTGGGCGGCGCCCCGGCGTTCGTCGAGACGGGGCACATGTTCCCCGCCGCGCTGAGCCCCGCCGACGCCGCAGCGGCGGCGGAGACCGCCCGCGCCGCGCTCAAGGCGCTCGGCCTCGACCAGGTCGTCGCGCACACCGAGGTCAAACTCACCGCGGCCGGACCGCGCGTCGTCGAGGTCAACCCGCGGCCCGCCGGCAACCGCATCACCGAGCTGATACGCCACGTCACCGGCGTCGACCTGGCCGCCGCCTTCGTCGAGGTGGCGCTCGGCCGCGCACCGGACCTCGCGCCGCGCGAGACCGGGCTGCGCAGCGCCGCCATCGGCTTCCTCGTACCCGAACGCACCGGAGTGCTCCAGGAGATCACCGGCACCGACGGGCTCGACGCACGGCCCGGCGTGCTGGAGGTCCAGCTCGCCGCGCCCGGCAAGGCCGTCAAGGAGACCGGCAGCAACAACGGCTACCTGGGGCATGTCATGGCCGGTGACGGCGGCGGGCCGGGCGCCCGCGCCCGCGTCGAGGAACTGCTGGCCGGACTGTGTCCGCGGGTGGTGGACGGACGATGAGCCCGCAGGGACAGGGCGCGGTGGCCGACAGCGCCGTGCGGCCCGCGGCGGCCGGCTACCCGGACCTGGTACGCCGCGTACGGGCCGGCGAACTGGGGCCCGACCCCCGTACGCAGAAGATCGCGGTGGCCTTCACCACCAGCCAGGCCGTACGCCACGAGGGCCGCAGCGGCGGATACCGCAACGAGGTACTCAGCCTGCGCCTCGGCAGCGCGGTGGGCTCCTGCGCCGTGGAACCCGGCGCGCTGCCCGCCGCCGCGATCGACGACTGCGTCGGCGCCGACATCGCGACGCTCCTCGGCCACCCGCTCGCACCGGTACGCGTCGCCGCCCTGGACGCCTACCTGATGCACGCCTTCCCGCACACACCCGCCAACGGCGCCCAGCCCTGGGAGCTGCCCGCCGGCGACTCGCTCGCCAAGTCCCGGGCCCGCGCCCGGGGCGTCGCCGGGCTGCTGGCCGTCGCGCCCGGCCGCACCGTCCTGGTCGTCGGCGTCGTCAACTCGCTGCTGGAGGCGCTGCGCGCCCGCGGACTGACCTGCATACCGTGCGATCTCAAGGGCGGCCGCACCGAGTGGGGCGAGCCCATCCGCACCGACGCGCTCGCCGAACTGGACGGCTGCGACGCCGTACTGGCCTCCGGCATGACCCTCGGCAACGGCACCTTCGAGCCGCTGCGCGCCCACTGCGCGCGGCACGCCAAGCCGCTGGTGATGTTCGCCCAGACCGGCAGCGCCGTACTGCCCCGCCTGCTGGGCGCCGGGGTGAGCGCCGTGTGCGCCGAGCCGTACCCGTTCTTCTGGCTCGACGGCGGGCCCGGCGTCGTCCACCGCTACACCGGCGACGACGGCTACGCCCTGCGGCACCGGGGAGGCACCCGATGACCGCCGCCGTCCTCGGCGCGCCCGCCGCAAACCGGGACCTGCTCGCCCTCGTCGGCCGTACGCCGCTGGCCCGTATCACCGGCGATCTGCCCTGCCCGCACCCCGGCTTCTGGGCCAAGCTGGAAGGGCTCGGCGCGGGTGGCATGAAGGCGCGCGCCGCCGTCTCCATGCTGCTCGGCGCCCGCGAGCGGGGCGAACTGCGCCCCGGCGCGCCGGTCGTGGAGTCCACCTCCGGCACTCTCGGGGTCGGCCTGGCCTTCGCCGGGCAGGCCCTCGGCCACGACGTGGTCCTGGTCTGCGACAGCGAACTGGAGCCGTCCATGCGGCAGTTGCTGCGGGCCTACGGCGCGCGGCTGGAGATCGTCGACCGGCCGGCGCCGGAGGGCGGCTGGCAGGCCGCCCGGCTCGCCCGGCTGCGTGAACTGCGCGCCCTGCTGCCGCACGCGTACTGGCCCGACCAGTACAACAACCCCGACAATGCCGCGGGCTACGCCTCGCTCGCCGCCGAGCTGGCCGCCGCCCTCGACCACCTCGACGTCCTGGTGTGCAGCGTCGGCACCGGCGGCCACAGCGCCGGGATCATCGGCCCGCTGCGCCGCCACTGGCCCGCGCTGCGCCTCATCGGCGTGGACGCCACCGGCTCGACCATCTTCGGGCAGCCCGCCAGGACCCGCCTGATGCGCGGCCTCGGCAGCAGCATCCACCCGCGCAACGTCGCCTACGGGGCCTTCGACGAGGTGCACTGGGTGGGGCCCGCCGAGGCCGCAGACGCCTGCCGGCGGCTGGCCCGCGGCAGCTTCGTCAGCGGCGGCTGGAGCACCGGCGCCGTCGCACTGGTCGCCGCCTGGGCGGCCCGTGTGCACCCCGGCGCCGTCGTCGCCACCGTCTTCCCCGACGGCCTGCACCGCTACCTCGGCACCGTCTACGACGAGGACTTCGCCGCCGCCCACGGCCTGGACGGGCAGGCCGTCGCCACCCGCCCGGTGGAGATTCCGCACCCCACGGCGGCCGAGGCCACCGGCTGGGCGCGCTGCACCACCGTCGTCGATCCGCAGGCGCTGTCCGTACCGGCCGCATCGGTCGCACCGGCCGGGCGGGAGGGCACCGCATGAGGGGCACCCTGCGCGTCGTACGGCTGCGGCTCGCCGAGCCGCTGCGCATCTCGCGGTCGGTGACCGCCGAACGGGACGCCGTCTGGCTGTCCGTGGAACACCGCGGCCTGCGCGGCCACGGCGAAGCCGTCACCAGCGTCTACTACGGCCTCGACACCGGCACCCTGAGCCGCCTGCTGGCCGGTGCCGCCGTCGAACTCGGCCGCTTCGCCGACCCGGAGAGCGCCCTGGACGCCCTGCGCGCGGGCGAGCTGCCCGCCCAGGGCACGCCGCCCGCCGTCACCGCGGCCGTCGAATCGGCACTGCTCGACCTCGTCGGCAAGCGCGCCGGAAAGCCGGTCCACCAGCTGCTCGGCACCCCGGAGCGGCCCGTCGCGGCCACTGCCCGCACCATCGGCATCGTGCCCACCGAGCGGGCCCGGACACAGGCCCGGTGCCTGGCCGAGAGCGGCTTCACCGTGCTCAAGATCAAGGCCGGTACGGCGGACCCCGAGGACGACCTCGCCCGCGTACGGGCCGTACGGGACGCCGCTCCCACGGCGGCGCTGCTGCTCGACCCCAACGGCGCCTGGACACCGGAGCTGGCCGGGCGGCTGCTGCCGCGCTTCGCCGAACTCGGCGTCGCCGCCGTCGAACAGCCCACCCTCCCCGGCGACCCCGAAGCGCTCGCCCGGCTCGCCGCCCGCTCGCCGCTGCCCGTCATCGCCGACGAGGACGCCGTGGACCTCGCGGACGTCGAGCGGCTGGCCGGGCGGGTCCAGGGCGTCAACGTCAAGCTCGCCAAGTGCGGCGGCGTCCACGCGGCCCTGCGCATCGAGGAGCTGCTCGCGGGCAGCGGCACCCGGCTGATGCTCGGCTGCCTGACCGCCGGCACCCTCGGCATCGCCCCCGCCGTCCACCTCGCCGACCGGGCCCGCTGGGTCGATCTCGACGGGCACCTGCTCCTCGCGCACGACCCGTGGACCGGCATCGGCGGCACCGACGGGACCGTACGGGCCGGAACCGGCGCGGGCCTGGGCGTGCGGCCGGTGCCCCCGCGCGGGACGGACCGCGGCACCCCACCCGCGGCACAGCCCGCCGTACAGCCGACCGCACAGGCCACCCCTCAGCCGGTCGCGCAGCCCGTCGCACAGGACGTACAGAAGGAAAGGCACCACCGTGAAGACGTGGAGTGAGATGCGGGCCTTCCCGCTCGCCATCCGGCTCCTGCTGGTCAACCAGCTCGGCGTGAACATCGGCTTCTACCTGCTCATCCCGTACCTCGCCACCCACCTCGGCGAGGACCTGGGGATGTCCGCCGCCGTGGTCGGCATCGTGCTGGGCGTGCGCAACCTCAGCCAGCAGGGCCTGTTCATCCTGGGCGGCTCGGCCGCCGACCGGCTCGGGGCCCGCGGCGTGATCATCGCCGGCTGCGCGCTGCGCACCGTCGGCTTCGCGCTGTTCGCGCTCGGCGACGGGCTGCCCGTGCTGCTGGCAGCCTCCGTACTCAGCGGACTGGCCGGCGCCCTGTTCAACCCCGCGGTGCGCGCCTACCTGGCGGCCGAGGCGGGCGACCGCAAGGCCGAGGCGTTCGCCCTGTTCAACGTGTTCGCGACGACCGGTGCCCTGGTCGGGCCGCTGATCGGCAGCGCCCTGCTGCTCGTCGACTTCCGGGTCTCCGCCCTCACCGCCGCCGCGATCTTCGCCCTGCTCACCGCCGCGCAGGCCGCCGTCCTGCCCGCCCGCGAGGTACCCGCCGCGCAGGGCAGCGTGCTCGGCGACTGGCGCGAAGTCCTCGCCAACCGGGCCTTCCTGGCCTTCTCCCTCGCCATGGTCGGCATGTTCACCATGGAGAACCAGCTCTACCTGCTGCTCCCGGACGGCGCCCGGCGGGCCACCGGCTGGGACGGCGCGGCGGGCATCGTCTTCCTCGTCGGCACCCTCGCCAACCTCGCCTTCCAGATGCGGATCACCCGCTCCCTCAAGGAGCGCGGCACACGGGCGCGCTGGGTCGCCGTCGGGCTGGCCCTGATGGGCGTGGCGTTCGTCCCGCCGATGGCGGTGTCCGGAATGTCCGGGGCGGGCGGCGGTGCGGGCCGGGCGGCCCTCGCCCTCGTACCCGTGCTCGCCGGGGCGCTGCTCCTGTACGTCGGCGTCATGATCGCCCAGCCGTTCGTCATGGAACTGATACCGGAGTTCGGCCGCGCCGACCTGACCGGCACCTACTTCGGGATCTTCTACGTCGTCTCCGGCATCGCCGCTGCCGTCGGCAACACCGTCGTGGGCTGGGCCATGGACGCGGGTGCCCACGGCGCCCCGTGGCTGCCCTGGGCCTGCTGCCTCGTTTTCGGCCTCGCCTCGGCGGCGGGGGTCGGCTGGCTGCACCGGCTGCGGGCCCTGCCCGTACGGGCCGTGGCGGTGGCGGCATGAGGGAGGACATGGAGGGCGGGACGAGGGGAGACATGGGTGGCGGCATGGGCGGGAGCGCCGGTGCCGGAGTCAGGGCCGAGACCGCGGCCCGCAATCTGCTGACCGACAACCCCGCGCTGTACGAAGCGCGGTTCCCCGACCCGGAGCGGCTGGCCGCCCGCTGGACCGAGGACGTGCTGCGTACGCACGGTGCCGGGCCGAGCGTCCTCGACATCGGCTGCGGCACCGGGCGCGACGCCGCCCACCTGCACGCCACCGGCCGCACGGTCGTCGGCGCCGACCTGTCCGACGCGATGCTGGCGTACGCCCGCACCCACCACCCCGGGCCCCGCTACGTACGGGCCGACCTGCGCCGCTTCCGTCTCAAGGACCTCGCGGCGGAGCCTTTCGACGCGATCGTCTGCCTGGACAGCGCGCTGCTGTACTGCCACACCAACGACGAACTGGACGGCTTTCTGGACTCCTGCCGCCGCGCGCTGACGCCCGGCGGACTGCTGGTGGCGGAAATGCGCAACGGCGCATTCTTCCTCGGCCGTACCGAATTGCTGGACGCGCCGCAGATCCGCGGCTTCACATGGCACGGCACCGTCCACCGGTCCGTCACCACCCTCACCGTGGACCGGGCCGCCCAACTGCTGCGTCGGCGGCGGGTGTGGAGCACGGAGGACGGCGCGCCACCTGTCGAACAGCACTCCGCGTGGCGGCTGCTGTTCCCCCAGGAACTGCGGTACGCGCTCGCCGCGCACGGCTTCACGGTGTCGGCCCTGCACGACGGGCCGGGCCCGCGTACGGAGCCGCCCTGGCAGCCCGGCTCGCCCCCCGGCGGTTCCGCCGACGGGGACCGGCTGCACCTGGTGGCGCGGCTGGGTGACGCCTGAACTCCCGGCTCCTGCCCCTGATCCCTCAGAGCCTGTGGCTCATCCCACCCACTCACACGAGGCGAGACCCACCATGACCGAACTCCCCTCCTCCGCCCGGGAAACCGACGGATTTCCCGGTCTGCGCCGGCGCGGTTTCCTGGCCGCGACCGCGGGCGCCACGGCCGCCACCGGCCTCGTCCTGGCCGGCTGCGGCACCGGGCCCGGGACCTCGGGAGCCGAAGGCGGCCGTCCCCGGCGCGGCGGCCGGCTGCGCGCCGCCTTCGCCGGGGGCGGCGCCTCCGAAACCCTCGACCCGCACCTGGGCAACCTCTTCGCCGACGCCGCCCGCGCCAAGGCCCTCTACGACAAGCTGGCCGACTGCGGCACCGACATGGCCGCCCGCCCCCGCCTGGCCGCCAAGTGGGAGCCCAACGACTCCCTGGACCGCTGGCGGATCACCCTGCGCAAGGCGTCCTTCCACGACGGCAGGCCGGTCACCGCCGAGGACGTCCTCTACAGCTTCCGCCGCATAGCCGATCCCAAGAAGGCGTACCGCGCCAAGGCGTCCCTGGAGCCCATCGACCTCGCCGCCAGCCGGGCGGTGTCCCCGGACACCGTCGAGTTCCGGCTGAAGCGTCCCACCGCCGAATTCCCCAACGTCCTGGCCGCGTTCGGCGCGTACATCATTCCGAACGGCACGACCACGGCGGACTTCGCCCGTCCCGTCGGCTCCGGCCCCTTCCGCTTTGTCTCCTTCGCCCCGGGCCGCTCCTGCGTCGTCAAGCGCAACGACGCCTACTGGGACGGCGCCCCCCACCTGGACGAGCTGGAATTCGTCGTCGCCAACGAGGAGTCGGCACGCGTCAACGCCCTGCTCGGCGGCCAGGTCGAATACGCCCACGAACTCAACCCCACCACCGCCCGCGCCCACGAAGGCAGGGGCCGGATCGAGATCGTCCGGCTGCGCAACAGCGCCATGCAGTCCTTCGCGATGAAGACCGACCGCGCCCCGTTCGACGACAAGCGGGTCCGCGAGGCGTTCTTCCTCACCGCCGACCGCAGGGAACTGGTCGACGGCGCGCTCTCCGGAGCCGGCGAGATCGGCAACGACCTGTTCGGCAAGGGCTACGAGTACTACGCCGGCGACCTGCCGCAACGCCACCAGGACCTCGACCGGGCCCGCCACCTCCTCAAGCAGGCCGGTGCCGAGGACCTGCGCATCACCCTCGACACCTCGCCCGTCGCCGCCGGGTTCACCGAAGCGGCCGGCATCTTCCGCGACCAGGCCGCCAAGGCGGGCGTCACCGTACGGGTCAAGTCCGGCAGCAAGGACAGCTACTGGAGCGACATCCTCGACTCCGGCACCGTGTGCTGCTACCGCTCCGGCGCCATGCCCATCGAGTCGCACATCTCGCAGCGGCTGCTGAGCGGTTCGACGACCAACGCCACCAAGTGGCACCACAAGGACTTCGACGCCCTGTACCAGCAGGCCCAGTCCACCAAGGACAAGAAGGACCGCGCGGCGGTGTACGGGCGGATGCAGCGCCGCCTGTACGCCGAAGGCGGCTTCCTGGTATGGGGCTTCGCGGACTGGATCGTGGGCACGTCCCGCCGGGTGCACGGCGTGGCGCGCGACGCGCCCGCCAACACGCTGGACTGGGCGCGCTTCGACAAGGTGTGGCTGGCGTGAGCGCATTGGCTGCGCTGCGGACGGCGGCGGGGGTGTTGGGGGTGGCCGGGGCGTCGGGGCGGTCGGGGGCGTCCGGGGCGTCCGGACCACTCGGACCACCCGGGCCTTCCGGCCCCTCCGGGGCGTTCGTCCGACGTGCCGTACCGGCCGTGCTGCGGTCCTGGCTCGCGCGTCGGCTGCTGCTCGGTGTCGCGCAGACCGCCGCCGTCGTGCTGCTGGTCTTCGCGCTCACCGAGGCGCTGCCCGGGGACGCGGCCGTCGCCCTGGCGGGAGACCAGCCCGACCCGGCCCGCATCGCGGCCATCCGTACGGAACTGGGCCTGGACCGCCCGGCCGCCGAACGGTTCGCCGACTGGGTGCTCGGGCTGCTGCACGGCGACCTCGGAACGTCACTGGCCTCCGGCCGGCCCGTCGTCACCTACCTCGCCGACGGGTTCGGGCCCACCCTGCTGCTCGCCGCCATCACCGTGGTGCTGCTGGTGCCGGCCGGGGTCGGGCTCGGCGTGCTGGCCGCGCGCCGGGAGGGCTCGTTCGCCGACCGGCTCGTCAGCTCCGCGACCCTCGCCGTGTACGCCGTACCGGAGTTCGCCCTCGGCGTCCTCCTGGTCACCCTGTTCGCGCTCCGGCTGGGCTGGCTGCCGCCGACCGCCGTCGGCTTCGGCGGCGATCTGCTCGCCCATCCGGCCGTCCTCGTCCTGCCCGTCCTCGTACTGCTCTCCCGACCGGTGTGTTCGATCAGCCGCCTGGTACGGGCCGGCATGATCGACGCGCTGCGCTCCCCGTACGTCCGGCAGGCGACCCGTTACGGCCTGTCCGCCGCGCGCGTCCGGTACCTGCACGCCCTGCCGAACGCCCTCGCGCCCGCCGCCCAGCAGCTCGCCCGGACCGTCGACTGGCTGCTGTGCGGAGTGATCGTCGTCGAGGCGCTGTTCGTGATTCCCGGCCTGGGCACCGTCCTGATGAACGCGGTCGCCGAACGCGACGTCCCGGTGGTCCAGGGCCTCGCCGTGGTCTTCGGCTTCATCGCGGTCGTCCTCAACCTGGGCGCCGACCTGGTCGCCCGCAGGCTGGCACCACGCGCGGGGGTGGCGGCCTGATGGCGGGACGGACGGGTTCGCCGACGGGGCGCACGGGCCTGATTACGGGGTGGTCCACGGGATGGCCGGGCCTGCTGTCTACGGGATGGCCGAGCCTGATGAAGGGGCGGACGACTTGACGACACCGCTGATGACGCGGACGAAGCGGTGGCCCGGGTGGGCCGGATCGGTGATCGCCGGGGGGCCGCTGCTGCTCGCCCTCCTGGGCCCGCTGTTCGCGGGCGGCGCCGGGCCGCGCGCCGCCTCCTTCACCCTCGGCGGCGGCCACTGGCTCGGCACCGACTTCGTCGGCCGCGACGTGTGGCGGCAGATCCTGCTCGGCGGGCAGTCGGTGGTGCTCGTCGCGCTGGCCGCGACGATCCTCGCCTACGCGGTCGCCGTACCGCTGGGGCTGGCCGCCGCCCTCACCCACCGCGCCTGGCTCGAAGAGCTGCTGATGCGCCCGCTCGACGTACTGCTCGCCGTGCCGTCGCTGCTGCTGATCCTGCTGGTCGCGGCGGTCTTCTCGCCGGGCGCCGTGGGTCTCGCGCTGCTGGTGGCCCTGGTCAACATCCCGGACGCGGCCCGGATCGTACGCGCCGCCGCCTCCGAAGCCGCCGCCCGCCCCGCCGTCGAGGCGCTGCGCATGCAGGGCGAGACCTGGTGGCGTACGGCGGTCGGCTACGTCGGCCGGTCCGCGCTGCGCACCTTCGCCGCCGACGCGGGCGTACGGCTGACCGGCGTCCTCTACCTCGTCGCCACCGCCGCGTTCCTGGGAGTGGGCGTGGAACCGGACGCGGCCGACTGGGCGGTCATGGTCGACCGCAACCGCACCGGGCTCTTCGTACAGCCCTGGGCCGTGGTCGTGCCCGCGCTCCTGATCGTGGCCCTGTCGATGGGCGGCAACCTGCTCTTCGACGCGCTCCTGGAGGGCGAGGGGCGGGGTCGGGGGAGACGTGGCGTAGGGGAGCGCGCCGTACGAGGACGTGCCGTACGGGAAGGGGCGGCGCGAGAACCCGGCCGCCCCCACGACACAACGAAGGAGGGCCGCCGGTGAACACGGCAGCGAACGTCGTCGCCGAGGTCGACGACCTGCGGGTCGAGGTCGGCGGCCGGGCCGTCGTCGACGGAGTGAGCCTGCGGGTCCGCGCGGGTGCGGTGACCGCCCTGGTCGGCGCCTCCGGCAGCGGCAAGACCACGACGGGCCTGGCCCTCCTCGGCGCCTGCCCGCCGGACGCCCGGGTCGCGGGCACCGTCACCGTCGCCGACGGCTTGGTCGGCCATGTGCCCCAGCACCCGGCGGCGGTCCTCAACCCCGCCCGCCGGACCGGCGCCCTGCTGACCGACATCGCCCGTAGCCAGGTACGCCACCTCCCGCGCCGAGAACGCGCCAAGGCCGCAGACCTGCGTATCACCGACGCCCTGGCCCGCGCCCAACTCACGGACGGCGCCGAACTCCTGCGCCGCTACCCGCACCAGCTGTCCGGCGGCCAGCAACAACGCGTTGTACTCGCCCAGGCCCTGCTGCTCGGCGCCCGGGTCGTCGTCGCCGACGAGCCGACGACCGGGCAGGACGCCCTCACCAAACGCCGCATCGTGGCGGAGCTGGTCTCGGTCGTCGAGCAGGGCATCGGCATCCTGCTGCTGAGCCACGACCTGGACGTCGTACGAGAACTGGCCGACGAGATCGTCGTCCTCAAGGACGGCCGGGTTGTCGAGTCGGGGCCGGCGGACCAGGTGGCGTCGGCATCCCGGCACGCATGGACGCGCAGGCTGTTCGCGGCCGGGGCGGCAGCCGCTCGGGAGCGGGCCGAATCCGAGCCTGACACCGTCCCGACGACTGAACCGGCCCCCGACGCCAACCCGACCCCCACCTTGGAAGTGCAGAACCTGACCGCTCGCCATAAAAGGCACACCCGTGCCTCTCCCTTGCGCTCTTCGGGGCCCCGCTATTCGGACCGCCGCGCCGTGGACGTACTGCGCGACGTCTCCCTCCAGGTCCGGCCCGGCCGGCGGGTGGCGGTCGTCGGCCGGTCGGGCAGCGGCAAGACCACGCTCGGCCGATGCCTGGCAGGTCTGCACCGCGCGTACGAAGGTGAAATCCTCCTCGACGGCGTGCCGCTGCCGCGCAGCCTGCGCGACCGTACGCCCGCGCAACTCGCCGCAGTGCAGTACGTCTTCCAGGACGCACAGGCGTCCTTCGACGAACACCGCACGCTACTGGCGCAGGTCGCCCGCACGGCGATCCGCCTGCGCGGAGCCGCCCCCACGGACGCCACACGGGAGGCCGCGGAACTGCTCGCCGAAGTCGGGCTCGGCGAACAGCACCTCCACAGTCGCCCAGGGCGGCTCTCCGGGGGCGAACTCCAGCGCGCCGCGCTCGCCCGCGCCCTGCTCGCCCGCCCCCGCGTCCTGATCTGCGACGAGATCACCTCGGGCCTGGACACGGTCACCCGGCACGGCATCCTCGCCGTCCTCGGCCGACAGCTACGCGAACAGCCGGACCTGGCGCTGATCTGGATCACCCACGACCTCAGCACGGTCACCGCCGTCACCGCGGTCACCACGGCCGACCGGATGCTGGTCCTGGACGCGGGCGACGTGGTCGAACAAGGCCCCGCCACCCGCATCCTCACCGAGCCCGGCCACCCCTTCACAGCCGCCCTCATCGAGGCGTCGACAAACCCGCGGACGGCTTCTCCGGCGTAGGCGCAGCGGAGGACGTCTCGTGCCCTGCCGGCCCGGAGGAGCGCCCAGAGCCCGCACTCGTCGTGGACCGCTCCGACGGGCCGGGCAGCGGCCGTCCTGCGAACCGCAGGAAAGGCTCACGGCGTCCGCTCGGCGATCTCCGCCTGGACCCGGGCAGCCCGCGTGCCGCCCCGCCCGGCCACCCAACTCGCCAGAACGGCCGTACCACCCGTCACGGACGCGATCGCCGGCGTCCACACTGTGCTGTCACCCACGCGACGCAACCCCACCGAGCCACCCCCCCCCCTGCATCACCGGCATCACCACATCAGAAGAACTCGTCCAAGAGCCGGTAGAACGCCAGCTTTTCCTCCGATACCACCTCCTCTCCCTCCCGGCCGCGGCCGTACTCCCGCAAGAACGCCGCCACACACTCCGGCCCGAACCACGGGTCCTCCTCGTGAGCCAACTCGCGCAGCACCAGGGCAAGGTCGGAGTGCCGGTCAGCCCGGCCGACCCGGCCCACGTCGATCAGCCCGGTCACCTGACAGGTACGGGGATCGAGCAGCACGTTGTCCGGGCACAGGTCGCCGTGGCAGACGGCCAGGTCCTCCGTCGCCGGACGGGTCCGCTCCAGCTCCGCGAGAAGCCGCTCTCCCGACCACCCCTCCCTCTCCTCGTCCAGTTCCGCCAGATCGACGTTCCCTTCCGCGACGGCTCTGGCGGCCTGCGGCATCGTCACCGCGAGGCTGCGGTCGAACGGGCAGCGCTCCCAGTCCAGCTCATGCAGGGAACGAGCGATGCGTGCGAGTGCGACGGCCACGTCCTGCCGCTGCCGCAGCGGCCACCGCGCACTGGCCGGACGCCCGGGAACCACCTCGGTGACCAGCCAAGCGACCCTTCCCTCCTCGCCGCTCTCCACGGCACGCGGTACGGGAACCCCCTGTGCCGCCAGCCACACCAGACGCTCGGCCTCAGCGGACAGACTCAGACCGGATGCCACGGCAGCACCGGCGGGCGCCAACTTGGCGAACAACTCCCGCGCACCGCCCCTGAGCCGGTACACAGCGGCCCCCGAGGCCCCGTCACCCACACGAACCCACTCGTGCCCGGCGTACCTACGACGCAACACACTGTCCATACCCCGGGATTCTCCGACAGCGGAGATCACAACGCACCCGAGTTCCCCACGCCACCCGGCGGGAGCGGGCGAGGCCGCCGGCCTGTTCCCGCATTCGACGGCGGTTCACGGGCGGCCCGGAGACCGCCCGGATGCGCCCCGGTCAGGACTTGGGCAGGGTGTTGACGTAGTGGGTGCCGGCGCCGTGGAAGCCGTCCACGGCCTTCTGGACGTCCGCGAGGGGCATGGCCCGGCCGGACTGGCCGTAGACCCAGTCCACCAGCATGTTCCAGGTACGCGGGCCCTTGAACGGGAGGTCCACCAGCCACGCGCTGAAGTGGATGCCCATGCGCTCGCGCGGGAAGCCCTTGGCTGCGCTGAACACCTCGCGGCCGTCCACCGAGTAGCTGACCTTCCCGTCCATCGCGGTGATCATCAGGGTGTGCCAGCCCCGCAGGCTCTGCTTCGTGGCGCGGGTGGCCCGGTCCCCCTGCTTGCTGCTGCCCCAGCTGGTGGTGTCGAGCCGGGGTCCCGGCGCGCCCCACCCGCCGTTGGGCATGTACTCGTAGTCGAGCTCGCTGTACTTCTTCGACGCGTGGTCGGGCGAGATCGCGAAGAAGGACTCGTTGATGTGGTCGCCGTTGCGGCCCACCGCGGGCCTGTCGCTGAAGTAGACCCGGGCGGCCAGGGTTCCCGTGAAGAAGGTGGCCTTGGTGTTCTCCAGCTCGGACTGCCGGGTGCCCGCCTTGGTCCCGTCGGAGGTGACCCGCAGCTGGAGCGCCTGGCCCTCCTGGGACTTGTCGTCGGACGGGAAGCTGACGTTCGCCTTCGACCAGGTGCTGCGGATGCCCGGGCCGCCGCCGCTGGTACGGGCCCGCCAGCCGTTGGCGGCGAGCGCGGGGTCGTCGGCGCCGGTGTAGTGGAAGCTGTCGAACAGCACGCCCTCGGGCGCGGCCGCCGCCGTGCCCGCCGTGCCCGCCGTGGGCTTGTCGGCGCCGCCCGGCTCCTTGCCCCAGGCCAGCGCGCCGCGCACGTAAGCGGTCACCTTCTTGGCGTCCGTGAAGTGGGTGGCGGTGGCGTCGAAGGAGTGGTCGTTCTTCTGGTTCAGCTCTTTGTGGTCGAGGCGGTAGAGCTGAAGACCTATCGCCTCGGTGGATTTGCCGGGCGCCAGGCTTCCGGCCTCCGGAGAGAAACCGACCTCCAGGTAATGGCTCGCGTCGGGCGCCGGGGAGGAGAGCGCTCCCGTCTTCTGTGTGATGTGGGAGCAACCCAGATACGTCTGGAAGCAATTCGAGCCGTACTGGGAAGCGCCGTCCGCGGAGAAGTAGTACCGCACGCTCACATCGCTCAGGGCCACGGTCTTCTTGGACGTGTTGACGACTTCCAGCCAGGGTTTGGCCACGGCGGCGGAGGCCGGGGCGCCATTCCGGTAGTGGACGGCGAGTTGCACCCCTTCGGCACCTCCGGAGCCCTTGGCCCCTTCCGAGCCCTCGGATTCCCACGGGGGATAGAGCGCGGTGAAAACACCGGCGAACACGGCCCCGATGAGGATCAGCGGCATGAGCCACCCGCGACGACGTGGGGTGTGGTGGCTACGGCTCACGGATACTCCTGGAGGGGACACATGGGTGGTACAGGTGCACACGGCACATCGGTGCCGGTCGGTCATCGTAACCGCGCTTCATCGGAAACCGGGCAGCGCAGAAAGAACCACCTATTCGGACACTTTGCCTTTACCTTGCCGTCAAAGTCGTCGCTCAAGGTTCGATGGTGGGCGGAGATATCATTCTGGACACCTTTTGGTGTGATGTTGACCACCGTTTGACATGTCCGTCGAGGGTCAAATGTCCGACTTGTCCGCCTTAAGGGGGAGAGTGGGGGCCGGTTCCCCGCTTTTGCGGCTCTTTGAGTGGCGTCAGTCACAGTGGAGGCGTCAGGGGGTCCCTTGATCTCCTGGGGTACCTTCTCGTTGCGTCTTCACGCAATCCATACAAAGTACGGTTTCAGTCAGTTTGCCCTTGGGTGGGGGATAAGGACTTGTCCAGCACTATTGCGCGCACAGATCGCCGTGCGCGCCGTCGGGGTCGCGGGCGCGGGCGCGCGCACGACGAAGCATCGCGCGCCTCGCGCAGCCGGCACCGAAGAGGCCGCGTATCCCTCGACGAGTTCGACGGTGCCGCCCTCTACGACACCGTCATCCTCGTACCGGCACGGAACGAGGAAGTCGGCGTCCTCACGTCCCTCGATTCGCTGGCCCGGCAGAGCCGCCGCCCCGACCTCATCATCGTGGTGGTCAACAACTCGACCGACCGCACCGAGGAATTCGCGCGGCGGTTCGCGGACGACGAGAACACCCCGAAGACCGTCGTCCTGACCTTCGCGAACAATCCGCACAAGAAGGCCGGTGCGCTCAACTACGGCCTCAACTGGCTCCGGGAAGCGGTCGGCGGACGGCTGGCCAATACGGTGCGGCACGTCCTCGTCATGGACGCCGACACCGAACTGCACCCGAAGTTCATCGAAAGGGCCCGCAACGTCATCTCGTCCGACCCGGAACTCGGCGGCGTCAGCGCTGCCTGCCTGGGCCGCACCGACCTGTGGCGCAGCCCGTGGCAGCGGTATCTCCTCGGCATGCAGATCATCGAATACGGCCGGGCCGCCAACTCGCGTTACCGGCGCGATGTGCACACCATGTCGGGAGCCGGGTCCTTCTACCGCAGCGAGGCCCTGCAGAGCCTGCTCGACTGGCGCGGACAGGTCTTCTGGGAGGACCACCGGAATCTCGTCGAGGATTACGAGACCACGCTGGCGCTGAAGGAATCCGGCTGGAAGGTGACCGCCAACCAGCTCTGTATCGCGTACACGGACCTCATGCCCACCCTGCGCGAACTCATCCAGCAACGCGAACGCTGGAGCCGCGGCACCGTGGACACGCTGCGCGGCCGTGGCTGGACGAAATTCACCTGGCACTCGATCAGCACCATGGTCCTGGGGCTCATCGGCGCCGCCTACATCCTGGGCTGGGGCTCGACACAGCTCGCGATGGCCGTGAAACACGGCTTCGCCCAGCAACCGCTCTTCTGGGCACTCTTCGGCTTCTGGATCGTCTATCCCGCGCTACGGGTACGGAACCTCGGCTGGAAGGCGATGCTCGTCGAGGGCCTGCTGATACCGGAACTGGTGTACACCGTGGTGCGGACCTACTGGCTGGTGTCATCCATCGTGAAGTCCTACGTGACACGCGTGTCCGCCTGGAAATGAACCGGCGCCGGGTGAACGGACCGGTGCCTGGAGACCGGCCGGTGCCCGGCGGCGCATCGGCACATGGAGAACAGCTGACGTCCGGCGGTGGACCGGCGCGTGGAAGTGAAACGAGGAAAGCAGTGAATTCCCTCAAGGGCCTGGGGACTTTCGCGGTGATCGCGGTCGTCGCCTTCGCCGTGACCAAGGTGGCGGTAACGGACATCGACCGGCTGCTGCTCGGCATCAGTATTGCGGCCGTCGTCATATCCCTGGCCGGCTACATGGCCTCCCTCAAGCGCCGCCGGCGGGACCGGCGCCTCGCCGGCGACTGAACCGGCGGGAACCGGGTGAATCGATCGGAACCGGGTGCCGTGCGGGTACGGAACGCACGCCCGGAAACCCCGCCGTGCCCGTCCGTCGGACCGCGCCCCCGGCCCGCGGCACGCATGCCCCGGCCCCGGCCGCTCAGAGCCAGTCCCGCCGCTTGAAGATGGCGTACAAACCGGTACACACAAGTGCCATCAGCACGATGGCGAACGGGTAGCCGAACACCCAGTGCAACTCCGGCATGTGCTCGAAGTTCATGCCGTAGATGGTGCCGACCAGGGTGGGGGCGAAGAGGATGGCGGCCCAGGAGGAGATTTTCTTGAAGTTGTTTACCTGGTGGGGCTGACCAGCGCATATGAGGCTGTACCCGTCCCTGACCTGGGCGGACGAGTCTTTGAGCGTCTTTCAGGTTCGCGCTGCGTTGCGCGGTCGATTCTCCCCACACGCTCCCCAGGAATGCCCGCGCGGCCGCCTGTGGTGGCATGGGAGGGCAGTCCATTGAAGGCACTGCGTCGGGCACGCTGCGTAACTGCCTGCGGGGCAGTGTGCGACCTGGGGTCGAGCGGATGAACATTTACGCCCCCTCATGGCTCGCCTTCGAAACCCGCGCTTTTTGGAGCCGACCTCTATCCGGTGACGGATCCCGTGAAGTGTGTCGCGATCCCTGAACCGGGTCTCCCGCACCACGGCGCATCGGCCGTGGACATCACGGCCGATGCGCCACTTCCGCTCGCGCGGGGACACCCCCCACCCGAACCGGGCAGGGGGCTCTGGCGCCAGGCGACGCAGCGAGGGGCGGTCAGCAGTGCCCGATAGATCACGCCTCATGCTGCCTGCGGCACGAGAAGTGCTCGGGCAGCCCTTCGGGTCCTGGAAGGCTTGCGGGCTTACCGCAGCCGAAGCGGCAGAGCGGGATCGCGTGACCCGTCGTGTCGACCGGAACCCCGGCCGCCTCGGTTTCCCGGGGTCGGGACTCAAGGACGATCGCGCGGCTGCCGCGTCTCTGCTTCGGTTCGGCCCGCGCCTCCGAAGCCGGACGGTCCTCGGTGCACCTGTCGCGCCGGTCCCCCTGTCGTACGGATGACTGGTGCTCCTTGTCGTCCAGGGCAGGCCCGTTCGCCTCGAGGTACTGCTGCCACTGCTGTGCGGGGAGCCAACCGTGGTGGCCGCCCCGCTGGAACGGGACCCGCTCACCGGCCGCAGCTTCCACGATGAACCGGGTGAGGGACAGGCTGCCTTCCCCTGTGAAGGTGCTCGACTGATGGGCGGGCACGAGGACGCGGTGCCAGCCGAAGCAGTACCCGGCGTCAGCGGGGTTCTCCGGGTCATAGGGCTTCTCCGGGCACCGGGTGAGCGCGCCGCTTGGGCTGCACTTTCCTTCCTCCAGGACGAAGTTGTCGTCCTGGACCGCGATGGGGTTCTTCTGCACGCGGATGACGGAGGCCGGCAGGTTGGGCGTGCGGACGTAAGGGACGGTGCCGATGCCTGCGTGGTCGGGGTCGGCGAAGTCCCAGACCGACTGAATTCCGCCGCGTCGCCGGAACCCCTCCCGTGCCCGCATTCCGCGGGCTGTCTGAGCGCTCAGCTGAGGCTCGTAACCCAGGACAATGCCGTTAGCGCCGTTGATGCGTACATCGAGGCGCGCGTGCCCGTCGGCGGTCTGTGACTCGATGTCGGCGTGGAAGCCGTGATCCTCGGAGTCCTTCGCGACGCGTTCCTTGCGGGCGAGATGCTCGTCGGACTCGTGGCTGATGGGCTTCTCCCCGGGTTTCCGGTAGTGGGAGGCAAGCCATACGCCGTCACGATGGACGAGGTACATGGGGACGCGCCGGCCGCGGAGGTCCCGGCAGTCGGGGCAGATGAGGCCGCGCTTTTCGACGGGGACACGTCCTCGCATGCGCACGAGCACGTTCAGAAGGTCTTGGCCTTGCGGGACGCCGAGGTCGGGGCGGTCCAGGTCGAGGTTGCGGCCGGCCGGTTCATAGTAGACGGGGTTCCGGAAAAGGTCTTCGTCGCCGTCGATCTGAAGGTCGTCGTCCATCGGAGCTCCCCGCAGCCGCCACGAGTAGGACTCACAACGCTACGGGGAGGGTCTGACAATCGGGGCTGAACTGCGGAAACAGGGCACTCTGAGAGACACAGGGAGCAGGGGGCTGCAGCAAGTCAGGTCCGCACAGCTCGCAGCGCTTCGCCGCGATGAACCGGCTGTTCGTTGGCGGACGGACACGCGTACAGGTCAGCGGCGATGAACCGGTGGGGATAGGCATCATCCGTTCGCGAGGGGGCGAAGCTAGACGGAGCCTCGACGATGACCGTGCCCTAGCGCGCCGTGATCAGCGGAGAGCCCAAAGTCCTTGCTTGTGCCGGGACCGGTGCGGTGAGATGCCCCATGCGTAAGCAACGAGAACTTGTGATTCTGGGTGGAGTGACGATAGTCCTGGCCGCCCTCGGGGCAGTGCTGCTGGTATGGCGGGGACCCTGGTGGTTTGACGGTAAGTTCGTCAGTGACAAGGAACTGCGCACAGGTTCCTCTGCACTAGTCACTGGCTTCCGAACATCGGTTGTGCACCTTTTCGCTGTATTCGGCGCTGGAATTGCCCTGCTGTTCACTGCGTTCAACTACCGTCTCACTCAGCGCGGCCAGGTCACGGATCGCTTCACCAAAGCCCTGGAACGCATCGGTTCGCCGGAGATGTATGTACGCATCGGAGGACTCCTCGCTCTAGAGCAGATCGTCCAAGACGCACCGGGTCAGGCCGACCATGCAACGCAAGTGCTGAAAGCCTTCGTACGTGATCGGGCCTCCCGGGGCTCCGCTCGGCGCCCCGAGGTTTCGCGGTCAGCACGCATCGCCGCGGCACGTCGGGCCGCTCGCAACGGAGGGGGCGCGAGCTCTGTCGCCTCCGCAAGTAAGAGGCCCGACGCGGATGTGCAGCAGGCAGTGACCGCGCTTGTCGGGCCACCGGCCTACGGACATCCCGACGATGACATCTGGGATTGGGATGGCGGCGGGGACCACGTAGAGGGCAGGGCAATTGATTTGAGTGACCTAGACCTTGCCGGAGTCAACTTTCACCGCTCGGATCTCTGTGGGGTCCGGTTCGACGGTGCCGATCTGAGCCAGGCCAGCATGACCCGTTCCTACCTGCAAGGAGCCAGCATGGAGGGGGTGAACTTGACAGGAGCGCTCATGTATCGGGCCAACCTCAACAGGGCTCGGCTGAAGAACGCAGATCTCACCGATGCATACATAGATGGTGCGGACCTTCGAAATGCATATGGGCTGACAGTGGAGCAGGTGCTAGTGGCAGAGGTGACGAGTCGGACATCACTACCAAGCCGGATTGCTCAGGACCCCCGCGTGCTTGCACGTACCGCGGAAGTCGAGAAGAGAATCGATGAAGAATTAAATAGCAATCTAGAGAAGTTCGAACCGCAATAGAGCCGGGGCTCGTTGGAATAGCCACGGTCTAACTTCACTCAACTCCCCTCCCGTCTCTGCTGGTTGCGGTACGCGCTGCGCTCCGACGCCTCCGCCCGGCGATGCCCTTCGCGGCCGTGATCGTCCGCGTACGCGCCTCCGAGCTGGTCGATGGAGTCTTGGGTCGGGAGGTCGTCAGGGCGCGCTGAACGGGCAGCGCGGTAACGGGAGTTGGATAGTTCGCCGTGCGCGGACCGTGCCGACCAGCCCACCGATCGACCGGCCGCGCCGCGGCTACACGAAGAGCCACGTCACCCGGGTGGGAGCGGGTTTCTCTCGGCACTGCTCTACGAGCCGCGGCAGGGCGTCGCACGCGGTAGTAGAGCAGGTGCTTAGAAGGCACTCGATCCATCATCCTGTGCAAGGCGTCTGACCTGCAAAAACGTGGTCCGCTCATACTGCCCCTCGGGGCGTGGGGACACATGGGAGAACTGCAGGCTCCTGGCGGCTGGGGGATACGGGGGTTCCAAGTGGCCGCGTTCAAGTTCTCACATCATCTTCACCGCTTGGCGGGCGTTTGTGGAAACAATCTCGGCCCTTGTGGCTGTTGCAGGTCCCGGAGCCGAAGAGAGGAAGGTGTCGGGGCTGAAGCTGTTCCACACGACGAACGGTGGCCTGAGCGAGGTGACGCCGCGTCTTGCTCAGGTCGAGGCGGATGTGCAGCACCTCATCGAGGCGCACATGGAGACGATGCTGGGTGTGCGGTTTCTGGCGAGCGAGTACAGCACCGGGCCGGTGCACGGCGGGCGGATCGATTCGCTGGGCCTGGACGAGAACGACGCGCCGGTGGTCGTCGAGTACAAGCGCGGCACGGATGCGGGCGTGATCAACCAGGGCCTGTTCTACCTGGCGTGGCTGATGGACCACCGGGCCGAGTTCGGTCACCTGGTCCGCGAGCGCCTGGGGGCGGCAGCCGCATCCCGGGTGAGGTGGAGCGCGCTGCGGCTGATCTGCGTGGCGGGCGACTTCACCCGCTACGACGTGCACGCCGTGCGTGAGCACCGGCGCAGCATCGACCTGGTCCGCTACCGCTTCCACGGTGAGCGGCTCGTCGGTCTGGAGACGGTGGCCTCCGTCACGGGGCAGGCCGCGACGGCCAGGGCAGTCCGTCGCCGGCGCGCGGCCGAGGTGGCGTACGCGAGCCCGAGGCAGGGCGCGATGGCGGAGCTGGCCGCCGCGGTCGATGACACGCTGCTCGGTCTGGGGGAGAGGACATCACCAAGGTTGAGAACCGGACCTACCGGGCCTACCAGCGGCTGCGGAACTTCTCCTGCGTGTGTCCGCCGCAGAGGAGCAAGCTGCTCGTCTATCTCAAGGCCGACCCCAAGGAGACTGGCCTGGTCCCCGGCTTCACCCGGGACGTGACGGGGCTGGGCCACCACGGCACCGGTGACCTGGAGGTCCAGTTGCGCACAGAGCGGGACCTGGGGCGGGCTCAGGACCTGTTCCGTCTCAGCTACGCCGCGGCGTAGCGGGCCCGCTGCCGACGGCCAGCCCGGCGCTCGTGGACGGGGTGGGGTTGTGCGTGGGGCAGTGGCGCTGCCTTTCGACGGGTGCTGGTGGAAGTGGCGGTGGTCTCTTAGCTTCGCTTTTATCCCTGCCGGTAAAGGGTCGCTGGTCATGCGGTGGTCTTGACTGCTGGATGGCGGGGGGCCTCTATGCCTTTCGTCAAGAGAGGTGTGGGGTTCGAGGTTCGTAGAAGGTGCCGTTGCGGAGCATCGCGAAGAGCACGTTGATGCGTTGTCGGGCCAGGCGGAGAAGCGCCTGGGTGTGGGTCTTTCCTCGGGCTCGGCACTTGTCGTAGTAGGTGCGGGAGGCGGCAACGTGTAGGGCGGCGAACGCGGACAGGCACATCGCGCGTTTCAGGGCGCGGTTGCCGCCGCGTGGTGCGTGTTCGCCATGGATCGAGGTTCCGGAGGACTTCGTGGTCGGGGCGAGGCCGGCGTAGGAGGCCAGGTGGGCGGCGTGGGGAAGCGGGTGCCGTCGCCGATGGTGACCGGCAAGGTGGCGGCGGTCCTGACGCCGGCGCCGGGCAGCGACGTCAGGACCTTCGAAAGAGGGTGGGCCTTCAGCAGGGTGCTGATCTGGTCTTCCGTCGCCCGTCGCTGTTCGTGGACGGCACCGAGCGAGCGGGCCAGGGAGGGGATGACGATGTCGAGGGTGCCGGTGCCCGGGACGACGACGGTCTGCTCGTCGGGGGCCTCGAAGATGTCGTCGATCAGCCGCTCGGCCAGGCGAGGGGCCTTGGGCCGCACCAGTTCGACGAGCCTGCGGCGTCCGGCTTTCCGCAGGGCGGCCGGGGAGCCGTAGCGTTCGAGCAGCCAGGTGACGGCCTGATGGTCGAGTCGGGGGCCCAGGATGCGCTCCAGGCTGGGGTGGAACTGGGTGAGCAGGCCGCGGATGCGGTTGCTGGTGCGGATGGCCTCGGCCGCCAGGTCCTGGTCGAAGCCGACGAGCACGGTCAGTTCGGCGGTGATCTCGTCGGTGAGTTCCAGCGAGCGCAGGGTGTGCGGCATCGTGCGGGCCGCGTCGGCGATGACCGCGGTGTCCTTGGCGTCGGTCTTCGCCTCGCCGGGATAGAGATCGGCGATCCGTCGCATGGCGAGTTTGGGCAGGTAGGCGACCTTGCAGCCCGCGTCGCGGGCGAGCGTCAAGGGCAGGGCTCCGATGGAGGCGGGCTGGTCCACGATCACCAGTACGGTGGCGAACTTGGTCTTCAGTTTGGTGAAGCCCCCCGCAGCTTTGGTTCGGTGTTGGGCAGCTGCTTGTCGAAGACTTTTTTGCCGGCCGGGGTCAGCCCGTGGCCATGGTGGGCACTCTTGCCGACGTCCAGACCGAGGAAGACGCCCACGTTGTCGATGTCGTCCAACCCATCCTCCCGAACGGGGTTCGTGCGGGGCTGGCCAGGGCTTCGGCGTCGTATGCGCGCATCCGCGTTATGCAGACCTGCCGCCCGCAAGCGGCCGGGCATTGCGCTCGGCCAGGCGGTAGTCGGGCCTCTCATCAGCGTCTCCAACGGCGCCTCCCGGGCCCGGTGGCACCACCCCCCCCAGGTCATGCCTTCGACAGGGGGACCCAGCCATGCCGGGCCCGGAGGCCAGCGGTCCCATTGCGGAACCGCGAAGAAGATAACGGGGTGCCTCGGTAGGTGCCTTGAGGGCGCCCGGGTGAGCGACCGCAGGGTTTCGGCGGGCCGGTGGGGGAGCCCGCTGCTGCTTGAAGCGAGCGAAATTGCCGCCGGGCCTGGTTGGGCGTCAGCCGCTCCGGTGGCAGTGGTTTCTCCCAGGGAAGCCGGTGATCGGCCGCCAGGGGCCGCGCGAGGCGGAGTTGGGTGTATGCAGCGAGAATCAGCCAGGTCCAGCGGTCCGCCTGGCCGGGGGCGCGAGGGCGAGGCAGAATCCAGTTCAGCGTCTGCCGGGCGAAGCGGAAGGTGTGCTCGATGTCGAAGCGTCGTGTGTAGGCCCGCCAGAGCAGGTCGGGATCGCGAGTGTGGCCGGGCGGCCCTGTCCACCACAGCCACAGGGGCTTCGGAGCTCGGCTGCGGCCGGGTAGCCGGTCCACGCAAAGCCGGACCAGGGTGCCCGGGATAACCGGGCGGGGGCCGCGACTGCCGTGTCCGTCGTGCTGCTGGGTCTTGGCGTGCAGGCGGTGCCACAGTTGCACGGTTCCTGCGCCTTACTGTTCGTCCGCACACGTGTGCACGGCGTCCGGCGTCGGCCAGGTGGTGGGATTCGCGCAGGCGAACTTCGCGCCATGCCAGCGGAGGCGTACCACGCCGGGCCGGTGGCGCGGCGACGGGGCGCCGTAGAAGGACCGGTCACAGCGGACCCTGATGAGGAGCTGGGCCGGGGCTCCGGCAAGGCCGAGGGCCAGGCGCACGGAGTCGTAGTCGCCGTCGAAGACGAACAGCGGGGTGCGCGAGCCGAGTTCGGGGCGCCGCTGCAACAGCCCGCGGATCTGGACGGCAGCGACGGCACTGGGGTGCTCGCCCGGAACCAGCCGCCGGGCGTCCACCGGCGCGGTCCACGAGTTGGCGGCGAGTTCCAGGGCGGCCAGCCAGCAGTAGGCCCAGCCGGCCACGATCGGCTGCCCCGCCGAGTGCTTGGAGGGGTGGTAGTAGTAGCCGCGGCCGGGCGAGCACTCGGCGTCACTGCGGGCCCACACGCTCCCATCCAACGCGAACACCGGGTGTGTGACACCGGGCAGCGATCCTGCGAGCAGGCCACGTGCTGCTTCGGCGTCCACGCGGCCTTGGGCCAGGGCCGCGTACGTGCTGCCATGGCCCCGCCGGTGCAGCCCGTCCAACGACAGATACGGCAGCGAGATGACCGGGCCGGTCGCCAGCAGAGCGTCGGTCAGCTCGAACAACGCGTCCGCCGTCGGGCCAGACACGCGTGCCACCCTGGCGGAAGCACCATGAGCTGATGCGCTTCTGGTGGGCCGAGCCAGCCCCGAGCACACTGACAGCGACGGCCATCGCGCCCTCCCCGGTCTTCACCTACCTGGAGAGTTCCGCGATGGCCGTTCCACGTCTCCGCCCGTGCGCCGCCAACCGCGGACGATCATGGAGCAGGGATAAAAGCGAAGCTTAGAGGCGGCTGACCAGCAAAATCCACTTCGCCTGGGACGGGCGTCGGTCGCCCGCTCGCCTTCATCCTCACGGGCAGGTACACCAACGGCTGCACCCAGTTCACCACGATCACGGAGGCGCTACGGGTGCCGCGCCTGGGCCCGGGACGGCCCCGGATGCGGCCCTCGCATGTCCTGGGCGACAAGGGCCCCAGCTCGAAGGCGACCGTGCCTTGCTCCGTCGGCGCGGCATCAGCCGCAGCCTTCCCGAGCGAGCCGATCAGGTCCGGGGAAGTAACGGGGGCCGACGCCGTCAGGGCCCGCAGTGAGTCCACAGTACGGTTCGTGACCTTGCCGATGGTGATGGTGAGTTTCAGCGTTCCGGTTCCACCGGTACTGTTTTCGTGTACACATACAAGAGCCCCCCCCCGATGAACTTATGGTCCGTTCTCGCCTATTATCCTCACGAGACGAGACAGTTCTATTCGAACCGGCGGCTCTTTGGGTCCGGCACCGACCATGCCGAGCGGAATCTTTCAGTTTCAATTACCTACCGTCAGGCTCAAGCTCGCGCGGCGTTTACGGCGCGCGACGGGGGATTGGGATGTGATGCGGCACCTCTTCGGGGTCCTCGGACCCTTGCGGATCAGCCATGCCGACGAGGCGGTCGTCCTGCCGTCGTCCAAACCGACCATGCTGCTCGGCGCCCTGTTGCTGCATGCCAACACCGGGGTATCGCAGGAATACCTGCGCCGGGTCCTGTGGGGCGGCGAACCGCCGGCGGCCGGCGCCTCGGCCATCCACGCGACTATGCTGCGGCTGCGCAAGCTGCTGGAGAAGTACGGGCTGAACAGTGCTGGTGGCAGCGGGATAGAGACCGTTCCAGGCGGTTACCGGATCCTCGCGGACGCGGACACGCTGGACCTGCTCGCCTTCCGGGACATGGTGCGCAGAGCCGGGGAGTGCGACTCCGTCGATGCCGAGCTGGGCCTGCTGCGCCGGGCCTTGGGCTACTGGCGGGGCGTCCCCGTGGCAAATGTCAACTCGCCCGTACTGCGCACCTCGGCCGTGGCCGCGTTGATCGAGGAGCGGATCAACACGCTGACGCGTTGTCATGAGATCGAACTCGCTCGCGGAAACTGTTCGGCCATCGTCCCGCAGCTGCGTGCATTGACCGCGGAGTATGCAGGCGATGAAAGGCTGGCCGCGCAACTTATGGAGGCGCTCTATCGGTCGGGGCGGCAGAGCGAGGCCCTATCCGAGTACCAGTCGGTAAGGCAGTACCTTCGGGAAAATTTTGGTATTGACCCGGGTCTCGAATTGCAAAGAATGCATCTAGCCATCGTCAAGGGCGAGGGTTTGGGGACCGTTCCGGGGCCCGCAACGGAGCGAGAAAGGGCGGCGCCGGCGGGCGCCGCACCGGGCCGGTCGTCGGCGCCACCGCCCGCCGAACCCGCCGATTTCTGCGGCCGGGTCGCGGAACTGACCGAACTGACCGGGCTGCTGGCCAAGGATCAGGCCCGGCGGACCGTGATCGTCTCCGGGCTCCCGGGCGTCGGCAAGACCGCGCTCGTCCTGCGCCTCGCCCGCCGGCTCAGCGCGGACTTCCCCGGCGGCTGGCACTTCCTGGACGCCGCCGACGCCGCCGGCGTCGGGGTCCCCGCCATGCCGGAACGTTCCCTCGTCGTCCTCGACGGAGTGACCTCCAGCGCGCAGGTGCTGCCCGTCCTGGACGCGGTGACCGGCCACAGCGTCCTGGTGACCAGCCGCCACAGCCTCGCCGACCTGGCAGTCAGCCGAGGCGCCAGCGTGTTCCGGCTGCGGCCCTGGCTGCGTTCGGAGTCGCTGGAGTTCCTGGCCACGACGCTCGGCGAGCGGGTGACAACGGCCGACCCGGAGGCCGCTGACGAACTGGCCGCCCTGTGCGGAGACCACCCCATCGCGCTGCGCCTGGTCGCCACCCGGATGCTGCTGCGCCCCAGCCAGGACATCGCCGCCGCTCTCGAACGAGCCCGGTCCTCGTCCCTGGCCGATCTGACGGTGGGCGGTCCGCAGGGAACCTCGGCCGCCCGCGCCTTCGACGACTACCTCGCCACGCTCCCGTCCGACGCCGTACCCGCCCTGCGACGGCTGGCCGAGGCGCCGCGGGACTGCCTCACCTTCGCCGAGTGCGCGGACCTGCTCGGCGGAACCGAGAGTGAACTGCACCTGCTGCTCGACCAGTTGATCGAGGCCAGCGCCCTGGACTACTGGCCGGGCGGGGGATATCGCCTGCACGGCCTGCTGCGCAGCCACCTGCGCGGCGCCCTGCGATCACAGGACCAAGCGGCCGCCACGGCCCCCGCGCGCTAGCGCTCCGCCCGGCCGCGGCACCCTCGCACACCACCTTCCAGCACGTCACACCGACGTCATCACGTCACCCCAGC
Organism: Streptomyces sp. NPDC018019; assembly: GCF_044327805.1. Classification (NCBI taxonomy): domain Bacteria; kingdom Bacillati; phylum Actinomycetota; class Actinomycetes; order Kitasatosporales; family Streptomycetaceae; genus Streptomyces; species Streptomyces sp. NPDC018019. Next base: position 119,203 of record NZ_JBIRGD010000027.1, read on the forward strand.
CCATCCACGCCACCGGTCGTCGTACCGACGCGGTCGCGTGCCCGTGGAGCGGCTTCCCACCCCAGAAGGGACTGACAGACATCGTGTCCACACCAGCAACGCCACCGGTGATTCCGTTCGCAGGCGCCCGCGTGCGGATCAAGCGCGACGTGTTGTTCACCGAAACCAACGACGGCGTGCTCTTCCACAACGCACACGGCGGCTTCCAGTTGGCCGGGCGGTCCGCCTACCGGTTCGCCTCGCTGATCGTCCCCTACCTCAACGGCGACTACACGGTGCGCGAGCTGTGCGGGATGCTCCCGCCCCAGCAGCAGCAGATGGTCAGCAGCCTGGTGCGGATGCTGATGGAACGCGGGCTGGCCCGCGACGTCCCCGCCCCCGGCGAAGCCGGCGCCCCCCTTGAGACCGCCGTCGCCGAGCGGTTCGAGGCGCAGATCAACTACATCGACCACTTCGAGGACCGTGCCGCGGCACGCTTCCACGACTTCCGCTCCGCGCGGCTCGCCGTTCTCGGTGACGACGCGGTGGCCGGCTGGTGCGCGCTCGCCGCCCTGCGCAACGGCATCGCGTCGGTGGGCTTCGCCGGCCCGGCGGACGCCTTTGCACAAGCCGCCAAGGAGGCCGCCGAGCTGGCCGAGACCGGAACCCCGGCGAGTGTCACCCAGGTCGCCGAGTACGACCGGCTGCTGGACTGGCCCGAGCTGGACGGCTTCGACCTGGTCGTGTGCACCGGCCGACAGGCGCCTGCCCAGGTGATGCGGCTGCTGACGCAGGGCGTCCCCGAGGGGAAGCGACTGCTCCCGCTGACCCAGTACGGCCACCGGGTCGTCGTCGGCCCGCTGGCCAGGTCGGGCGGTGACGGCGCCTGCTGGTCCTGCGCCATGCTGCGGCTCGGTTTCAACGGGGACCCCGGCGCCGCCGCCGACGTCTGGCGCGCGGTGGCCGTCGGCGGCGGGCAGGACGGCCTCCGGCCGGGCCGCCATCTGTCGGCGATCCTCGGCAACCTGCTCGGCTACGAGGCCTTCCGCGAGTTCACCGGCGTCCTGCCGCCCGAGACCGAGAACTCCGTCATCGTCCAGGAGATCGACTCCTTCGACACCGCAGTCGCCCAGGTCATCAGGCATCCGCTGTGCACGCTGTGCGCGGACGACACCCCCGCACCGGCGGCGCTGGACTGGCAGCGGGTGAAGCTCACCGCCCCCGTCGAGTCGTCGGTACGCGGCGCCACGGACGACGGCACGGACCCGGCGGTGGAGGCGCTCGACGAGCTGACCGCCCAGCTGGTCGGCGCCACGACCGGCGTCTTCCGGGAGTTCGACGACGAGTGGCCCACCCAGCTGCCGCTGAAGGTCAGCCGGCTGCGGTTCGGCACCGGCACCGGCAGCCGCCAGGTGGTGACCGCCTTCGATCTGCACCATGTCGCGGGCGCCCGGATGCGCGCGCTGCGCCGGGCCGCCGCCGACTACCTCGACCTGGTGACGCTCCCGTACCGCGTTCCTGCGGCGGACCGCCAGGGCGTCCCGCGGATCGAGCCCGCGGCGCTCACCACCTTCACCGGCATCGCCCAGAGCGGGCCCACTCCCGACGAGTGGTGCCCGGCGGTCTCCCTCGTCGACGGCACCGGGGTGCTCGTCCCGGCCGGCGCCGTCCGCCCCCGGGCGATGCGCCTGAACCCGGCCCGTGCCTTCGACCCCACCCCTGCCGGGCTCGGCGTCGGTGTCTCGCCCGGCGAGGCCGCCCACGAGGGATTGTTCTCCGTGCTCGCCCACAACACGATGCAGGCGGCCGTCCGGTCCGGGACACCGGCATCGCCGATCGACCCGCAGAGCCTGGCGGGCGACGACGAGCTGACCTTCCTGCTGCGCAGCGCCGACAACCTCGGCGTCGGCGTCGAACTGCTGCGCCTGGACAGCGGCACACCGGCGACCGTCCTGCTCGCCCGTGCCCGGCAGACCGACGGAGTGCCCCGCTGGGCGGTCGGCGCGGACCTCTCGCCCGCGCGGGCCGCGAAGAGCGCGCTGCGCGATCTGCTCGGACAGTGCCAGATCCTCGCGGAGCGGCCCGAGGAGGAGACGGCACTGGGCCGGAGCCTCGTCGCGTCCTTCGACCCGTACACCCTGCACGCAGGCGAGGCCGTGTCGCTGGGCGAGGACGCGGTGGCGGACACTGGTGCGGTGCTCGACGCGCTGCGTGAGCGCGGTGTGGAGGTGTATGTCGTCGGTGACGGCTCCGTCGACCTGCGACAGGCGGGTCTGCACGCGGCGCGTGTGCTGTTCGCCGTTACGGAGCGGCCATGACGGGCACGCTCACCGTGCGTGAGGCCGGCGCGCGGACCGAACCGGCCTGGGAGGAGCTGTACACTGCGCTCGCCCCGGTGCTCGCCGGTCGCGGTCTGCGCGTCGACATCGCCTCACTGGGCGTACGAGACGAACTGAGCGTCTCCGCAGAGAGGTTGACCGACGGCCTCGCCACCGTTGACGGCGAGACCTGCCCGGACGGTTCCACGGTGTCACTGCGGTTCTACGGGCACCTCGCGGTGCTCGGCCCCGTGCGGCCCTCCGGTGCTGCACGACCGTGCGGCCAGTGCCTGAACCGGCGCTGGCAGGTGGTGCGCAGCAAGGAGCTGCGGGACGCGCTCGAACTAGGCGGGCGCACCTGCGCCCTGGACGGCACGCCGTACCTGACGCCGTTCGCCGTCGAGGCCCTCGGCCGGCTCCTGGCGTGGCTGGCCGAGTCGCCCGGCCTGCGGGACCCCTACGGCGCCGTCGGCTCGGCCACCGTGGTGCTCCTCGACCTGCGTTCGCTGCGCTCGCGGGCGTTCCGGCTCACCTCGGACCCGGAGTGCCCGGTGTGCGCCGAGGTCACCGTCGATGACGAACGGCACGCGGACTGGGAGCTGCCCCGCTCGGCCGCCCCGGCCGGCGGCGACTTCCGGCTGCGTTCGCTGGACGACCTTCAGCTGGACGAGGAGGCGCTGGCCAACCCCGTGTGCGGGGTGTTGGGTCCGGGGGTGGTGCGCGAGTACGACTCGCCGACCACGGCATCGACGTACGGGCGGATGGATCTGCGTTCCGGGACCTATTTGCACGAGACGTTCTGGGGCGGCCACACGCTCAGCTACCGCGACAGCGCGCGGGTGGGCCTGCTGGAGGGGCTGGAGCGGTACGCCGGCATGCGGTCACGGGCCCGGGTGACGGGCACCAAGGCGAGCCTGCGCGAGCTGCGCGAGTCCGGTCGGCGGGCGCTGGATCCTCGGGACTGCGGGGTGTACTCGGAGGAGTTCTACGCCCGCGACCCACGTCGGGTGGCGCCCTTCACCGAGGACCGGACACTCCCCTGGGTGTGGGGCCGCTCCCTGCGCGACGGTGCGCCGGTGCTCGTACCGGAGCTGCTGACCTACTACCACTCGGTGCCGCTCGCCGAACGCTTCGTTCAGGAGTGTTCCAACGGCTGCGCCTCGGGCAGCACGCTCACCGAGGCCGTCCACTTCGGCCTGATGGAGCTGATCGAACGTGACGCGTTCCTGCTCGCCTGGTACGGCGGGTTGGCGCTGCCCGAGATCGACGGCGGGACGAGCCGCTCGGCGGCCACCCGGGCGCTCATCGACCGGCTCGCTCTCCACGGCTACCGGGCCCGATTCTTCGACGCCCGGGTGAGCTTCGGTGTGCCCGTCGTCATCGCGGTGGCCGAGCGGGTCGACGGCGGCCCGGGGACGCTGGCGTTTGGCGCCGGCGCCTCCCCGGACCCGGAGCAGGCGCTGCGGGCCGCACTGGTGGAGATCGCCACCGACGCCCCGCACCTGCCGCGCCGCGTCGCCTGGAACCTGGACCGGCTGGCGCCCATGGTGGACGACTTCGACCGGGTGCTCGGCCTGCATGACCATCCGTTGCTCTACGGCCTGCCCGGGATGCGGCGGCACGCGGAGTTCCTGCTGGCGGACCGGGGCCGGCGCTCGCTCGCCGAGACCTACACCGACCTGGACGAACGGCTGCGCCCGGCCGGTGATCTGCGTGCCGTCGTCGACGCCTGTGTGGCGATGCTCGCCGGGGCCGGGTTCGACGTCATCGCCGTCGACCAGAGCCTCGCCCTGCAACGGGAGTCGGGCCTGAGCACAGCCGGGGTGATCGTGCCCGGCCTGCTGCCCATCGACTTCGGCTGGTCCCGGCAGCGTGCGCTCGGCATGCGCCGGCTGCGCACGGCGCTCCGGCTCGCCGGACTCACCGACCGGGACCTGACCGAGGCGGACCTCAACCGCGCCCCGCACCCATTCCCCTGAACCCGCTGAACGCGCCTGATCTGCAAAGGACTTCGCGATGGCTTTCGCGCATGAGTACCTCGACGCCGTGCTGCACCGCGGCCGCGACGGCATGCCGCCGCGCAACTTCCAGCCCAACTGGGCCGACGCCCCCCGGCAGACCAAGCTCTACCGGGGCCTGGACACGATCGAACTGCCCGCGACCGTGGACGGCGACGCCTCGCTGCGGACCGCCTTCACGGCCGGGGGCGGCACTGGTACGGCGGGCTTCACCATGGAGTCGCTGTCCGGGATGTTGCTGGAGTCGTACGGCCGTCTCGCCCGCCGCATCGAGATCAACGCCAACGACGACCTGGACAAGGTGCAGTCGTACCGCTCAGCGAAGTTCGCGCGGGGCACCGCCTCCGGCGGAGGCCTCTACCCGGTGAGCATCTACTGGGTGGCCGGCCCCAGCGCCCCCGTAGCGCCCGGTGTTTACTACTACAACTCGCCGCAGCACGGCATCCAGCGGCTGCTCAGCGGCGACGTCAGCGGGCAGGTCGCCGCCGCACTGGAGACCGCCGGCTCCGACGCCGTCACCACCGACCAGTTCCTGCTGCTGGGCCTGAAGTTCTGGCAGAACGCCTTCAAGTACAACAGCTTCAGCTACCACGCCACCACGATGGACATCGGCACCGTCATACAGACCTGGCGGCTGTGGGCCGGGGCGCGGAACCTGGAGGTCCGGCCGGCGTTCTGGTTCGACGAGACACGTCTGGGCGAGCTGATCGGATCCGACCCGGACGACGAGGGGGTCTTCGCGGTCATACCGATCGCCTGGGACGGCGCGAGCCACGGGGCCGCCTCCTCCCCGGTCCGCTCTTCGGTCCGGCACACTGACGAGGAGCGCTCCCGTACCGTGCTGCGGTTCGAACTGCTCCAGGCCATCCACGCCGACACCCGCACCGACGCCGACCAGCGGCCCGGTCCCGGTGCCCTCGCCCCGGCGACGGCGCTGCCGGCCGGCGACGGGCAGCGGCTGCCGCTCGGCCCGGCGGACTTCGGCCCGGCCGGCGTATCCGAGGCACTGCACGGCCGACGCAGCAGTTTCGGCGAGTTCTCGGCGCTGCGGCGCCTCACGCGGGCCGAGCTGAGCACCGTCCTGGCCGCCGCCGAGACCGGCGCCGCCCTGCCGTGCGACCTGTCCGGAGCCGACGGGCAGGGGCTCGGCCTGGTGAAGTTCCACGTGTTCGTCAACCACGTCGAGGGCGTCGAGCCAGGGATCTACGAATACGTGCCGGACACAGACGAACTGGTCCTGGTGAAGGCCGGGTCCTACGGCACCTTCCTGCAGCGCAACTACTTCCTGAACAACTACAACCTGGAGCAGGCCGGGGCCGTCGTGGTGCCGGTGGTGCGCGGCAACGAGGTCATCGACGCTGTCGGACCCCGCGGCTACCGCCTGGTCAACGCCCTGGTGGGATCCGTCGCACAGGCCGTGTACACGGCGAGCAGCGGGATCGGCGTGGGCTGCGGTGCCGCGCTCGGCTTCGACAACATCTCGTACATGGAGGAGCTCGGCTTGGAGGGCTCCGACGAGCAGCCGCTGCTGATCCTGATGGTCGGGCACGAGCGCGGCCGGTTCGCCGGCTGCCGGTTCGAGAACAGCTGAGGCGGCGCATACGATGACTGCTGATCTGCATGCCGGGCCCATGGCCCAGGCCGGCCCCGCCGAGGGCAGCACGCTCGGCCCGCGCTTCATGGCGCGGATCGGCGGCCTTCCCTACGACGCCGTCGCCGGGCTGCGCCAGCCGCGCTCGGCGGCCTGGGCCGGACAGGTCCTCGACCTGCAGGACCGCCTGCGCGCCGAAGGGGCGCAGCTGAGTGACGCGCTGCACGCGCTGGTCGGCGCCACCGAGGACGAACACTTCCGGTGGCAGCTGCTCAACACCCGCCGCAAGGTGTTCACGGGCGTGCTGCCGCGCGACGGCGAGGATGTGGCCGACCGGGTCGGCGGCGAGCTGGGCACCGACCTGCGCCGCTGGCTGCGCCTCCACCAAGAACTGCGTGAGCTGCTCGCCGAGCCGGTCGTGGACGAGGAACTCACCTCGGCCCGGGCCCACCTGGTCGAACTGGCCGGGCAGCCGCGGCTGCGTCAGGGCCTGCTGCTGGCCTCCGCCGTCCTGGACGAACAGCTCGGTTCCTATCTGACGGCCGGGTCCGGCCCGCTCAACAAGAAGCAGCGACGCATCGAACGCTCGCTGCTGGAGTACGTCTACCGCAGCGCCTGCAAGACCAGCCCGTTCAGCGCGTTCACCGGCATCGCCGTCGGCGAGTTCCGCAGCGGCGGCCCGCGGGGTTTCGCGCTCGCGCCCGACGAGCGATGGACCGACCACACCCAGCTCAACATCACCGTCCTCGACCGGCTCGGTGAACTGGTCACGGCCGACGAGCGGCTGCGGGGCGACCTGCCGGTCACCCTGGTCAGCGGCTGGACCAGCGACACCGACCGGATCCGTTACGTGCGGCGCACGGTCACCGCAGGGGACGACAGCGTCACCGCGAGCTTCGACGCTGTCAGCGAGACCATGTTCTTCCTGCGGCACACCGGCGGGCTCGACGTGCTGATCGCACTGTTCGCCGACGGCACTCCGCTGCGCTACCGGGAGCTGCTGGCCCGCTTCGCCGAGCGCCTCAGCGCCCCCGCCGAGGACTGCGAGCGCTTCCTGGCCACCCTGCTGCGGCTCGGCCTGCTCTCGGTGCCCGCGCTCGCCGTCGACCTGCACAGCCCGGACCCGGTGCTGGCCTTCGCCGACTCGGTCCGCGGTATCGGCGCCCCCTGGGCCGCACGGCTCGCGGACGGGCTTGCCCAGGTCAGCGATCTGGTCCGCGCGTACCGCGGCGCGGACCTCGGCGAGCGGCGCCGGCTGATCGCCGAGGTCCGCCGTACGCTCGGGGTGCTCCACGCAGACCTGGGGGCCGGTCACGCCACGTTGCCGCCGGCCCTGGTGTACGAGGACACCCGGGCCGCGGCTGCAGTGATGCCGCTGGACAGGGCGGAGTTCGAGCAGCGCGTCGGTGGATCGCTGGCCTCCCTGTCACGGATCATGCCCGCGTTCGACCTGGCCCTGCCACACCGGCTCACCCTGCGTGGTTTCTTCCTGACCCGCTACGGCCGTGGCGGCACCTGCTCCGATCTGCTCGACCTGGTCAGCGACTTCCAGGAGGACATCTACGACCACTACCTGCGGGTGTCGGCGTCCCGGGTCCCGTTCGCCGCGGACGGCTCCTACGTACCGGCGGACAACTGGCTGGAGCAACCGGAGATCACCGCTGTCGACGCGGCCCGCCAGCTGTTCGCCGAGCGCATGTGTGCGGTGTGGGAGCAGCAGGGCGACGACCGCGCGGAGATCGTGCTCGACGACTCCTTCGTCGACGCGGTCGCTGACCAGCTGCGTGCGCTGGCGCCCGATTTCCGGCCCGAGGCCCACTTCCTGCAGCTGTCCGGGGCCGAGGACGGTCCGGCCGCTGTGCTCAACCGGTCCTGGGGCGGGTTGTCGTTCCCGTTCTCCCGGTTCACCCATGGCTTCGCCGACCTCGATCTGGCCGGGCGCCTGCGCGACTGGCAGCGCACGGCCTGCCCACGGGACGCGGTTTTCGCGGAGGTCACCGGCGGTACCGCCCGGTCCAACCTGAACCTGCACGCGCGGCTGACCGACTACGAGATCGTCTGCCCGGGCGAGCACAGCACCGCGCCTGCCGAGGCCCGCATCCCGCTGGACGATCTGGTCCTCTCCCACGACCCGGACTCCGACCGGCTTGTGCTGCGCTCGCGCTCCCTCGGCCGCGAGGTGATCCCGGTCTACCTCGGCTATCTGGTGCCCGCGGCGCTGCCCGAGGTGGCCCGCACGCTGCTGCTGCTCTCGCCGTCCGCGATGGTCACCATCGACCCGTGGGGCGGCGTCCCCCAGGGCCCGCGCACCGACGACGGTGTGAGCACCCGGCCCCGGGTGCGCCACGGCTCGCTCATCCTCAGCAGGCGCAGCTGGTCGGTACCCGTCACCGCCCTGCCGGTGCGCCGCCGGCCCAGTGAGGGTTGCGGAGAGTGGTTCGTACGCTGGCAGCGGTGGCGGCGCCGGCACGGCATGGACGCCCAGGTGTTCGTCACCCTGCGGCTGCGCGCACCGGAGGGCGAGGACGTGGCCGTGCCCCGCCGGCAGAAACCCCACTACCTGGACTTCGACAGTGTGCTGTCCCTTCAGCTCTTCGAGCATCTGCTGACCGACGAGGTGGCCTCGGTGACCGTCACCGAGATGTTCCCGGACGCTTCCGGCCTGCACACCACCTCGCAGGCCGGATCGCACATCACGGAGATCGTGATGGAGACCTTCACCACCCCGCCCGCGCGGCGGCCGTACCCCAGCGAGGAACGATGACGGCATATCCAGCGCTCCCGCCCGTCGAGGGGCTGCCGGCCACGGACGAGAGGTGGCTCGCGGTGTACGTCTTCTACACCGGCAACCCGCGTCCCCTGCTGACCACCTGCGTCAAGCCGCTCTTCGCCGAGCTGCGGACAGCCGGCCTGGTCGAGGAGTACTTCTTTCTCAACTACTGGCTGGAGGGCCCGCACGTGCGGGTTCGCTTCCGCCTCGCCGACCAGGCCGACCAGGCCACCCGCGAGGAGGTCGTCTCCCGGGCCGAGGAAGCCATCGCCGCTTTCCTGCGCCGCCGTCCCTCCCTGTACGAGGTGAAGTCGGACTTCTACGTCGGCCTCTACAACACCCTTTTCGACCTCGAGTTCACGCCCGAGCAGCGCACGCAGTACCTCGGCGAGGACGGCCGGATGCGCCTGCGGAAGAACAACTCCTTCCACTGGGCGCCGTACGAGCCGGAGTACGACAAGTACGGCGGCGGCGTCGGCGTCCGGACCGCCGAGTGGCACTTCACGCACTCCACCGACTTGGTGCTCGAAGCCATGAGTGTGATGAACCTGCATATGCGCAGCGTCCTGCTCGGATACGCCGGTCAGCTGATGATGGTGATGTGCTCGGTGTTCCTCGACGACGACGCCGAGACCGTCCGGTTCCTGGAGCGGTACCGGGATTTCTGGCGCAGCTCCTTCGAGAGCACCGACCTGGTCTCCGGCTCGGACTTCGACCGGGGCTACCCGGCCATGGCCGCCGCGGTGGCGCAGCGGTACGCCGTCATCAGCTCCGCCGTGCGCTCCGGCGAGGGCGAAGGGCTGCCCGGTTCGCTCGGCACCTGGGCCCGGCACTGTGCCGAGCTCCGGGACCGGATCGCCGTCCACGCGCGCGCCGGTGAGCTGATCTTCCCGTCCTGGGACCGCACCCGGCGGGTCACCGTCACCGACCCGGCCGAGGCGCTGGAGCGGCTGCTGCCGGCGTATCTGCACATGACGAACAACCGGCTGCACATCACGCTGACCGACGAGGCGTACCTCGGCCATGTACTGTCCCGCGCCATCGCGGAGACCGCCACGGCGGCGGAAGGCGCGGTGTGATGTCCGCCCCAGCTCTGCTGGACGCCAGTCCGCGCCGCGCGCCTGAGCTGGCCCTCGGGCCCGCCGTGCTGCGCGGCCCGCGCACGGTCCACCTGGTCAAGGACCGCAGGACCGGCCGGTTCTTCGAGGTCGGGACCAAGGAGCACTTCGTCATCGAGCGCCTCGACGGCAGCCGTACGCTGCGCGACATCGGCGCCGAGTACGCCGCCGCGTACGGGCGGGCCCTGGACGAGAAGGCCTGGTCGGCGATCCTGGGCACACTGTGGCGCCGCTCCTTCCTCGACGCCCCGGGCGCGCCCGTGCCAGCACCTGCCGCACCCGGACCGCTCACCGAGAAGTCCTGGCTGACCGGCTCGCTGGACTGGGGCGACCCGCAGCCCATGCTGGAACGCCTCTACCGCCATATCCGCTGGGCGTTCACCACACCCGTGACGGTGGTGACGCTGCTGCTGTGTGCGGGGATGCTGGCCCGCCTCGCGGCCGGTGCGCCGGGGCTGGTCCGAGACCTGCCGGTGCTGTACCGGCATCCGGAACTGGCCGTCCTCGCCGGGTCCCTGCTATGGGCATCATCCGCACTGCACGAGGTGGGGCACGGCCTGTGGTGCCACCACTACGGCGGCCGGGCCACCTCCATCGGCATGCGCTGGCGGCTGCCGCTGGTGATGTTCTACTGCGAGGCCGACGATGTCCTGCTGCTGCGCTCCCGGCGCCACCAGGTGGCCACAGCCGCGGTCGGCGTGGTCATGAACCTCGTCTTTCTGCTGCCGTTCTTCGCACTGTGGCTGACGCTGCCGGAAGGTGACGTCACCCACGACAGCCTCTCCGCCCTGCTCGTGGTCGGCGTGCTGCGTGCCCTGTTCAACTACCTGCCGCTGCCCGGCCTGGACGGCTACCGGATGCTCCAGCACGCTTTGGGCACCATCGATCTGGGACCGCAGACCTGGGCGTACCTGCGGCACCGACGGGCTGGGGACGCCGTGCCGTACCCGGCCCGGGCCCGGTGGCTGTACCGCAGCTACGCGGCCCTGTTCGCCGGGACCGCGCTCGCCCTCACTGCGGCGGTCGCCCTGCTCGTCGTGCGGACGACCGACGGGACCACTCGGCTGCTGGTCCTGGCCGCCGTCGCTCTGTGGGCGGCGGTCTCGCTCGCCGTCGGCCGGCGTCGCCGTCGGCGCCGTACCGAACCACCACCGCAGGCACCGCCCGACGGCGGGCCCGCATCCCTCCCCCCACCCCCTCCCACGCACCGAAGGAGTTCCGCCCTCGTGAACCGACAACCGCCGCACCAGCCCGTGGTGGTCGTACAAGACCTGCACAAGTCGTACGGTGACACCACGGCCGTCGACGGAATCTCCTTCACCGTGAGCGAGGGAGAGTTCTTCGGCATCCTCGGCCCCAACGGCGCGGGCAAGACCACCCTGATCGAGATGCTCGCCGGGCAGCGGGTGCCGGACTCGGGCACCGTCACCGTCTTCGGCGAAAGCCCCTGGCCGCGCAAGATGGCCGTGTACCGCAGACTCGGCATCCAGAGCCAGGCGTCCGCCTTCTTCCCGGACCTGACGGCGATCGAACACCTCCAGACCATGGCGGGCCTGTACGACCTGCCCCGCACGGCCGCCGCCGAGGCGCTGGAGAAGGTGGACCTGGGCGGCTCGGCGAAGGTGCGCGTGGACAAGCTCTCGGGCGGTCAGCGCCAGCGCCTGGCGATCGCCTCCGCCCTGGTGCACGAGCCCGGCCTGCTCTTCCTCGACGAGCCGACCGCCGCCCTGGACCCGGAGGCCCGCCGGGGCCTGTGGCGGCTGCTGCGCGACATCCGTGCCCAGGGCTGCTCCATCGTCTGTACCACCCACCACCTCGACGAGGCCGAGGAGTTGTGTGACCGCACGGCGATCGTCCAGGCGGGCCGGGTGGTCGCGCTCGACGCGCCGCGGCAGCTGATCCGTGAGGCCGGCGGTGCCAGCCACATCCGGGTCCCCGGCGACCTGCTGTCCTGCGAGGACGCCGCCGCACTGCCCGGCGTCCTGGGCACCCGGCAGACCGGTGCCGACACGGAGATCAGCACGGATTCCGTCTCCGAAGTGCTGGCCGCCCTCGGCGCCGTCGTCGACCTCGACCAGGTGGAGACCCGCCGCCCGACCCTCGAAGACGTGTACCTGTACCTGACCGGAGCGGAGTTCACCCGGTGACCGGATTCACCCCGCTGGTGCGGGCCAATTTCCTCGCCTCCAGCCGCAACAAGGCCGAGCTGTTCTTCACCTTCGCCTTCCCGCTGATCTTCATCGTGGTCTTCGGCCTGCTCTTCGGCTCCAACGAGGCCGACCACGGCAAGACCGTCATCGACTACCTCGCACCCGGCGTGATGGCGTGGGGCGTCGGCAACGCCGCCGTGTTCGGCGCCGCCTACTCCCTGGTCAAGTGGCGTGGCACCGACCTGCTGCGGACCATCCGCCGCACCCCCACCTCGGTACTGACCGTCCTGGGCAGCCGGCTGGTGATCGTGCTCGTCGTGGCCGTCGCCCAGGCGGTGCTGTTCCTCGCGGTGGCCATGGCCCCGCCGTTCCGGTTGCACGCCTCGGTGGTCGGGCTGCTGCTCACCGTGCCGGTGCTGGTGGCCGGCGCGCTGGCGTTCTTCGCCATCGGTGTTGTCCTCGGCAACGTGTGCCGTACCCCGGACGCGGTCGGCGCGCTCGCGAACTGCCTGATGGTGCCGATGGCGTTCCTCAGCGGCTCGTTCATGCCGCTGAGCCAGTCCCCCGACTGGCTGCGCGCCTTCTCCCACGTGCTGCCGCTGCGCTACATGAATGAGGCGGTGACCGGGGTCCTCGATGGTGGCCGGATCAGTTTCGGCCCGTATGCGCTGCGTCTGCTGGCGCTGCTGGTGTTCGCCGCGGTCCTCGCCGCGCTCGCGGCCAGGACGTTCCGCTGGGAGAACAAGTCATGACCGCCCAGCGGGCGAGCGCCGCCGAGGCACTGCAGGACGCCCTGCGGGAGCTGCACGCCCCGGCGGGCCATCCGGCCGCGCCGCCGGTGGTCGCCACCCTCGGGGTGTACGACGTGCTCGATGAAGCGAATGATCCCGAAGCCGCCACCCGCCCCGTCGCGACCGTCCACCTGGGCCCCGCCCACGCGGTCGTCGGCCCGTTCCGGGCGCAGCCGTCGGACCCGTGCGGTTACTGCCTGGCCCTGCGCTGGCAGCGGCTGCGCCCCGAGTACGAACGCCAGGCGCTCGAACTCGGCACGGGCACCGAGGCGGTGGACACGTGGCCGCTGCTGCTGCCGACCGCCGTGGAGGCCCTACGGCAGCTGTACCTGGCGGCCGGCGCCGCGGAGCTTCCCGCCGACCGGCGCCTGGGCGCGGCCTGGGTGTGGGCGCTGGAGCTGGAGACGCTGCACATCCGCCGGTTCCCGCTGATCCCGGACCCCATGTGCCCCGGCTGCGGCGGCGAAGGCACGGAGCCCCGTACCCGGGAACTGCCCGCAGCCCCCAAGCCGGCACCCGACACCTACCGGGCGCGGACCACGGACAGCTTCGCGTTGCCCGAGGACGCCCTGGTGAACCCCGTCTGCGGCATCCTCGGCCCGCGCACCTTCCACACCATCACCTCACCGACCACCGCACCGGTCACCGGCCGGGTGATGATCAAGGGCCATTACGGGCTCGCGGAGATGACCTTCAGCGGACAGGACAACTCCTTCCGGACCAGCCGCGACCTTGCCTTCTTCGAGGGCCTCGAACGGTATGCGGGCATCGCCCGGCGGCACCGCGCGGCCCCGCTGCTCGCCGCCTACGACGACATCCGCGACCAGGCCCTGGACCCGCGCACCTGCGGCATGTACTCCGACCTGACCTATGAACTGGACGACGCCTGCGACCCGTTCGACCCGGCCAGGCCGATCCCCTGGGTCCGGGGCCGGGACCTGACCCATGGCCGGGACATCCTGGTGCCCCGCCGGCTTGTCTACTACGGCGGCGAGACCTCCGACGACAACTTCGTCTTCGACTCCTCGAACGGCTGCGCGAGCGGCGGCACGCTCGCCGAGGCCATACTGTTCGGGCTGCTCGAACTCATCGAGCGCGACTCGTTCGTGCTCGGCTGGTACGGCGGCGCCACGCTGACCGAGATCGACGTCAGTAAGGTTGCCGACCCCGAACTGCGCATGATGCTGGACCGGGCCGCCCTGCAGGGCTACGACGTCCACCTCTTCGACAACCGGATCGACCTGCCGGTGCCCGCCGTCACCGGCCTGGCCGTGCGCCGCGACCGCGGCCCCGGGACGCTGTCCTTCGCCGCTGCCGCGAGCCTCGACCCGCTCGCGGCGGTGCGCGGGGCGGTGTCGGAGATCCTCACCTACCTGCCCGAACTGCCCCGGCGTTTCCGGGACCGCAAGGAGGAGGTCCGCGCGATGCCGGCCGACTACTTCCGCGTCCGCCAGCTGCGCGACCATCCCGCACTGTTCTCGCTGCCGGAGATGCTCCCGCACGTCGAGCGGTACACCTCTCCCGCGCGTACGCTGCCCTTCGCCGAGGTGTACGCGGACTGGCAACGCACCCGGCCGCGCACCACCGACGTCCGCGCCGACGTCACCCTGGTCACCGACGCCCTCGCGGCCGCCGGACACGAGGTCATCGTGGTCGAGCAGACCTCCCCGGAACAGCGGGGGCTGGGGGTGCACACGGTGGCCACCATCGTCCCCGGTCTGCTGCCGCTCGACTTCGGCTGGGCCCGTCAGCGCGCCCGGCACATGCCCCGCATGTTCTCCGCGTACCGCAGGGCCGGCCTGCGCGACACCGACCTGACCCCCGCCGACCTGATCCCGATACCGCACCCGTTCCCATGACCGATTCGAGAACCGATGAGTTGAGGGCCGAAGTCACCGCCGCTCTCCCGGCCGCCCTGGAGCTGTACCTCCGACTGCACAGCGCCCCCGAACTCTCCGGTGCCGAGCGGCGGACGGCCGCCACGGTGGCCGCCGCGCTGCGGAACCGGGGCTGTGAGGTCACGGAGGGAGTCGGCGGGCATGGAGTCGTCGGGGTGCTCGGCGACGGCACCGGGCCGAACGTGCTGCTGCGGGCCGAGCTGGACGCGCTGCCGGTGCGCGAGGAGACCGGGCTGCCGTATGCCTCTCGGACGGACGGAGTGATGCATGCCTGCGGACATGACGCGCACCTCGCGGCGGCCGTGGGCGCCATGGATGTCCTGGCCCGCCTGCGGGAGCGCTGGCGGGGCACCGTGACCATGGTCGCGCAACCCGCCGAGGAGACCCTCACCGGCGCTGAAGCCGTGCTCGCCGACGGACTCTACGAGCGGTTCGGCACCCCGGACACGGTGCTTGCCCAGCACCTCGCGCCCTTCCCGGCGGCCCGGGTAGCGCATGCGGAGACCGTCCTGGCCGCCGCCCGCACCCTGCGGGTCGTGCTGCACGGCCCCGGCGGGCACTCGGCAGACCCGGCCGGCGCTGCGAACCCGGTGGAGGCGGCGGCCGCCGTCGTCACCAGGTTGCGCGCGGCGGTGGGTGCCGACGCGTCGGCCGCCGTGGGAGTCCTGCACGCGGGAACCGCCGCCAACGTCGTACCGGACCGCGCCACGCTGGAGGTGAGCGTGCGGGCAGGGACGGCGGCGGCCGCCGAGCGCGCCGCCGGTGCCGTGCGCGAGCTGGCGTGCGCGCAGGCCGCCCGGCTGCTGCCGGGCCATCCGCCCGAAGTCGAGGTGACCGCCAGGGCGGAGCCGACGGTGAACGACCCCCGGTGGCTCGCCACCGTACGGCGGGCACACGCCGCCGCGCTGGGGCCTGCCGCGGTGCTGCCCTGGCGGACCTCCATGGCCGCCGAGGACTTCCCCCGTTATACGGCGGGCGGCGCGATACCGGCCGTCTACTGGATGCTCGGCTGTGTCGGCCGGGAGGAGTGGCGGCGAGCCCGCGCCGAGGCGCCCGGCCGCGAGTTCACCGTACTCCCGCCCAACCACTCCCCGCGTTTCGCACCCGCCGCTGTGCCCACGCTGCGGACCGGTATCACCGCGATGGTCGGCGCGGCGCTCGCGTGTCTGGTGGGTGTCAGCGAGCTGTGAGGCGGTTGTCAGCGGCCTTGAATCGCCCTCTCTTATAAAGGATCGGGGCCCCAATCCACCGGAACCGATTATCAGAGGGAGGCGCTCATGACGCCCAAGGCTGAACTGGCCGACCTGGCGCGCGACATGCTGGCGCTGGAGTCCGAGACCTTCGAGATCAACGACTACAGCGAGTTCGACGGGAAGCTGCTCGGCGTCTCCTCGACCAGCTGTGACAGCAGCAGCTGCAGCTCCAGCACCACCAGCACCACCTCCTGCTGCACCGCCTGACGTCCATCGCACGCTTGACCCTGAGGAGACACCCATGGCCGACAAGCTCCCGCTCGCCGACCTGGCGCGCGACATGCTGACGCTTGAGTCGGAGACCTTCGAGATCAACGACTACAACGACGACAGTGGCGCGATGATGGACGGCTGCACCAGCACCACCAGCTGCAGCACCACCTCCAGCACCACCTCGTGCACCAGCTCCTGCGGCTGACCGGCAGCAGGACTGACTGAACCGGGCCGTGGGGGGGGGGCCCCCCCCCCCCCCGCCGCCCCCCCCACCCCCCCCGCCCCCCCCCCCGGGGGGGCAAAAAAAGGAAAACCGCCACGCGCGGCTGCCCCCCCGCCGGCCCCCCC